>JAFZGJ010000079.1 GCA_017555455.1 Lachnospiraceae bacterium | reverse complement strand
TTCACTATCATTTTTCAGTTCTTCTCTCCATGTGGCAATCAACTGACTCATTTGCGCTTTTTTGGTATAACGTTGGGTATCATATTTCTTATGAATACCATTTGTTTCGGCTACACGTTTCTCAACATTTTCAAAATACGCATCGTAACGTTGCTCTTGTTGGTTTCGTTCCGCATTCATCTGTTCTTCTGTTACACTATTCTGTGTTGTATCGTTTGGTCCAGGCATGGTTCATTATCTCCTTTTTGTCATTATGATGTGTAAATGTACTTCCTTGTAATTTATTCTGTCTATTGCTATGGTGTATAAACACGATTCATAGCAATAATCTGTCCATCTTCAATGACGATGGTTGTGTTATCTACGCGGAAATCGTATTGGATTCCAGCGTCTTTAATAAGAAAATCTCCCGGGTAATATATTTTTTCTCCAGCTTCTAAATCAGAATTATCATAAAATTCAAAATCTACGGATACACGGATGGTAGCTTCTCCTAATGGATAGTAAGCTTTTGTATCATTAAATCCCATTTCATAGTAAACACCACTATTGTCTGTAAAGAGATCATATCCTCCGTTCTCTTCACCACCATTGAGGCTAACAAGTCCTAAATCATTTCTTTCCAAGGATGTTACATGTACTTCCTGATTTCTAATAACAATGGTATCTCCTTCTTCTAAAAGAGAAATATCTACCATGTCATACAAATCATAGGTATATACGGTAACATCTAATCTCATGATACCCGTGTCATCCACATAGGCATCTCCCTCTTCAAAGGATACTGCTACGGTACAATTGTCTAACTGGTTCATATCTATGGTAATCGGAAGGGGTGAAATGATTTTAGTTTCCACAAGGTCATTACTTTCTTCTATTTGTTCCATAATCTGTTCTTCTATCGCTTCTTTTTCCGGTTTTGCAACACCACATCCGACAAGTGATAATGCTAGGGTAAGTACTATCGTATTCCTAATGTATTTTTTCATCTTTTTTCCACCCTTGCTTGTAAATATAGAATCTAATTGTTTATACACATATTTTGTAATTTTGTTACAGTTTTCCATATTTTCCTAGGCAGACCGTATTATCTTTTTGATTATTTTTTACTAAAAAAGGGATGTAAAAAGAGGTAAGATTTTAGAGATATTATAATAAAAAGGTGCAAGAAAAGTTTTTCACCATCTTTCAAACGCGATTTACCATTTTAGTTACCACTTGGAGGTACTAAAATGGCAAATAGACGTGAGAGTATTTAAATTACAGAATAGCTGTTAGGCATATCGCTTTACAGTCAATGTAAATGGGTGCTTTGCGCTTTAGATCGTAAGTCTCAGATTCGCCTGTTCAAAAGTAAGCACATCCACCGTTTCAAACTGAATGCCTACCGTGTTACAAATATCGATTAAATCAGGAATGATATCCTTGTCCTGATAGTTTTCACAAATATTCAAAATCAACGTGCCGCCAAAATCAATAGCTGCAACGTTGCATTCACCAAAATCTGTCCAGGAGCGGAAATTGAAGTCAGCAAGTCCAGACATCACTTCATCCGGTAAATCCATTCTGCCAAGATAGGTGAATGTAAAATTACTTTCCGAATGTTTCATCACACCGGCAACAACCTTTGCCAGAACTTTTTGTAGGAAGCGAGGCTTTACGGAAACGATGGGTCTTATCATATCGACGGTTTCCGTTGCCACCTTTACAATGTTTTCTTGCTGCACAGCAAGGTCGAGAAATGCCCGGTAAATCGTGCTGACAAGAGCGAAATCCATCGTGTCATAACGGTCAATGTAAGTAATGTTCTTCGAGATGATACAATTATGCATGGTCTGAAATCCCATTGGATCGCGACAGTCAATCACCACATTGCAACTGACATTTTTGTTCTTTATCTTTGGATTCATATGTTTGCGCAGTGCCATGGAAACCAAGGGAGGCAGCACTGCTGCCGGAGATGAATCACTCTTCTTTGCTGCGGCAAGCACCTCGCGCATGGGCGCTTTCAGAATGTGGCAATCCGTTCGATAACCACGTTTGATAAAGGGAAGTGCATTGGCTGCAAACCCCGGCTCTTGTTTCTTTTGAGGAATCCCCTTCTCCGCTTTGTTGTAGAAACTTTCAAGTCCTAGTTCCAATGCAGGCTCCACCAACCTATCCACACCAAAATAATGGCACAGCACCGTGGAAAAGAAGGCAAAACCGCCTCTGCCATCACTGATTGCGTGGCACCATTCAAAGGAGATAGTATATTGATCATAACACATCTGCCACAAAAAGCCGTTTGTGGCATCACCAAAGACAAGCGGTCTGTTTTCTTCGGCTGCGCGAATCAGCTGAAATTCTTTTTCGTTAGTTTCAAGGTAATATCCCTTCTCATACCGTAGGGTACAAGCAAATAGCGGATATTCACACAATGATCGCTTTACTGCTTCATATAAGCGTTCTACGTCCACCGGCTCCTTCAGTTTAGCCTGAAAAAAAGGATTATTTTCAATTTGCGTTTTGTTGGCAGCGATCGGATACAAATCCATCACCCCCAACTGATGCTTCATTTTTATCATACTTCCCCCTTTCGACCAGCCAACCCCATTGCGCCTTCCTATTCAAGCGGAAAGCCATTTTAGTCAGTCATTAAAAAAATTATATCTTCTAACCATATTTTTTTCAATGTTTTGTTTTCTTGTCTATACTCAGGACGTTTCCCGTAGGAGAGTACAAAGCATCTCCTAAAAAAGAAATTCTGAACTTATTTTTGCGTATAAAAAAGGAGAAATCAGCAAATTGCCGTTTCCTCCTTTTATTTCCTCTTTTATTTTATTTCCTTCATTAATTCTAAAATATTTTCCACAGTATCTTCTAAATCTTCTGCGATGGCTTCCACATTTTTTCCTTTGGATAATTTCGTCCGGATTAAGTGAATTTTTACATTCTGTTCTCCAGCGATTCTTCCGGCTCTTTCTCTCTCATCCAATTCATCTTTCAATTCCTCTTTCATTAAATCAAGTAAAGCTTCACACATTTTATTCGCCTCCCTAAACACTTCCCTGTTTGCATTTACAATCATATTCATTACCGATTTATATAAGTTGTCTTTTTTATGTCCTTCGTACTTACCTAAAATTTTATTCGCTTCTTCCACTGTTTTCAAGTCATCTGTTAAATATCTCAGCCAAAAGTTTTCCGTTTTCGATAATTCTAAAGTTACAAGTAACTGCATAGGAAAAAAATCTCCATATATTATATAAATCCCTTCTTTTCCTTCCAGACGGAATCCTCTTTCTTCCTGCAAATGTTTGATTAATTTCTCCGGTTTTCTCTTACATACAAACGTTATGGTGATTTCCTCTGATTTTATTTCGTTTGCCTGCTCCGTATCAGCCTTAAAAAAACAGGTATAACCATACACCTTGTAAAAATCATCAATACTTAGGTAATCCTTGGGACTTTTATATTCTATAATATTGTACCTTCGAAAAATCTTTCCGATGTTTTTTTGCAACTCAGTTTCAGATTCCTTTTTAATAATTAGGACATCTATTTGTTTTGGCTTCGTCCCTAACTGATGCTCATTTTCAAATGTAAGCTTCTCCTTTTCCTCACTGAATTCAATCTGAATCCCGGCAAAAAATGCAGGATGCCATTGAAGTACAGCTTCTTCTGCTTCTTTTCCCATTAGAACCTCCTTATGTAGTTGTCCGGAGCTTCTCTCTTTCAGAAACTCCTGTACTTTTATTTAAGCTTGAATTTCTGAAAGACACAGACGATAGTCTGTAAATGTGATGTAGATGAAACCCTTTGCTTAGGTTTCTCTTGATTTGATATCTGAAAATCTTGCTTATAAGTTGAGTATAACATTTAATTTTTAAAAAGCAACGTTTTTGCATTTTTTTCTTTCTCAAATACAGATAATTCATGCACTATTGTTTTGTAATAATGAAACTTTCCTTCTTCCCTATAATCATCAAATGCCTTACACATATGGTAAACTATTTAGCGGTTACACATTTCTACTATAAAAGAAGAAGGAACCGACACACTAGCCGATTCCTTCTTTATTTCACTTATTCATAACTTAATTCATTACTCTCTTCATTCTTCTTTAACCAAATAAAGATTGCAATCATTATTGCTACACCAAGTATTGTAAATATGATATCCCACATACACCAACCAATCAGTGTCAGGATAATCATTACTATTGTATCAATACCTATAGTAAGCAATTGTTTCTTTTGTTTTCCTCTAAAGAATAAGGTTAAGAGGACTCCTATTGCTACCAAGAGCAAGATAAAGTAATGCAAGAAACAATGGTTTGTATCTACTGTGACAGATTTGCCATTTTCATCAACTAGCCATCCATTTTCATTTAATACATCCGGTAATGTAGCGCCTCCATCTTCATAGATGATTTGATAAGTTGCATTTGGATCGCCTGTAAAGGTTAATGTTCCGTTTACAATGCTTTCATTTTGAAGAACTACGATGTTTCCGTCCTTATCAACTGTTACCAGATAATAAATTCTTCCTTCCTTCGCGATTTCTTCCGGAATGTTGATAGTAAATCTTACTTTTCCATCTTCACCTACCGTAATTCCATCTCCAGTCATGGAGCTTCCGCCACCAACAGTACCTTCTCCGTTCATAGCACTTCCGCCACCAACAGTACCTTCTCCGTTCATAGCACTTCCGCCACCAACAGTACCTTCTCCGGTTATAGCATTACCACCAATATTAATAAAATATTCACCTGGTACTTTGATATACGGTCCCATCTGTAAGGAAGGTACCTTTTTCTGAAGTTCTTTTAAAGCATCTTTTAATTGCTCTTCTGTTTCTTTTGATACAGAATCAATAATCTCTGCTTTTGGAGTATTGGCTAAGGTTTCTTCCGGCTGTTTCTGATCTTCTTGGTTATTGTCTGAGCCTGCACCTTCTGTCTCGTTTCCACTTCCGCTTTCATTTCCACTCTCGTTTCCACCTTCTGCATCCGCTTCGCTTCCGTCTTCACTTCCACTTTCATTTCTGTCTTTGTTTCCAACTTGATTTCTGTCTTTATTTCCGACTTCGTTTCTATCTTTATTCAAGTTTTCGCTCAAATCTTCATTTAAATCGTTATTCAAGTCTTCATTCAAGTCTTCACTCAAGTCTTCACTCAAGTCTTCACTCAAATCTTCATTCAAATCTTCGTTCAAGTCTTCGTTCAAGTCTTCGTTCAAGTCTTCATTCAAGTCTTTATTTAAGTCTTCGATTCCGTTTCCATTTCCATTTCCGTTTCCGCTTCCACTTCCATTTCCATTTCCGTTTCCGCTTCCACTTCCATTTCCGTTTCCGCTTCCACTTCCATTTCCATTTCCGCTTCCACTTCCATTTCCACTTCCACCGATTGCTACATCTTTATAAACAACGGAATAAATTGAAAACTCATTTGCCTTAAATTCCAATTCATGGGATCCAGCATTATAGGATGGTGTAATCTCTTTCACGTTTCCATTATGCTCATAAATGATATAGAAAGTACGTTTTTCCTTAGGATTCGTATTTTTTAATCCATCAGGTAACTTCACACTAATAGTAACTGATGTATTGCTAACTCTAGTAATTTTTTCAGGTTCCCCACCACCAATTACTTTAAATAGTGACGCATCCATGGAAAGTCCCATGGTCATTCCATTATCTTTTGCCTTTTGACTAATGTTTTCTAACTCACTTCCATAAGCATTCTCATCCACATCGGACCAGAGTAAATAAATCAGCGCATTAACACCATCTTCTCTAACTGCTCGTTCTTCCTCATCATCTAATAATGCCTCTGCTTTTTCAACAGTTAAATCTGTTTCTAATTTTGCAGGTGGTGCACTGTCATTCTTCAACACTACTGTTTCTACAAGACCACTGGTAGATGAATCCTGATCCAGTTTTACACTTGCATCTTTTTCTATTGACACATCAGAATCATCCTCTGTTCCGCCTGAACTATTATTTGGATCAATAAATACAACTAATCTTCCCGGTACAACATTTACTACATAATAATCATTTGCTGCATCCGTCAACGTACCTGTATTTGCCACCAACACGTAAGTTCCAGCCGGTATTGCTGAAGTTCCGTTTATATCTTGGATAGAAACAACCGGTTTTGTTTCAAAAATACTGTTTTCTGTATCATTTCCTACAAATCCATAATATTTTGCCGCAACCGCCTCAAAATCTTTTCCTGCGTACATTGCCTGATCCATTACTTTTACAGTAATCGGCGCTTTATCAATGGTAAAGGTAATGGTCTTAGAACCTCTGTAATATAAGTGATCCTTTGGAATCGTTACGGTTAAGGTATAGGTTCCCGGATTAATTGGTGCACCGGTTAACTCCTCTCCATTACTATCCTTATATACGTATTCAAATTCTGTAATGTCTCCCTGTGCTGTACTTGGATTGCCTGTATAACCGATATGGGCATTGGCATTGTATACACCATTCTGTGGTGTTATTAAAATATCCACCTCTTCCGGAATTGGAAGTACCGTAAGAACACCATTTTTAAATGTAATATCATAATTCTTTGACATCAATCCTGATGGTGTAATGCAGTAGGTTCCTTCACTAAGGTTTTCATTGTAATCATACTGATAGCTTACTGTTCCCGATAAGAAAGTTTCATCTTCCTGATTTACAAATCCTTCATAGGTTATACCATTATGGATTGGTTTATTTCCTACTACAATAATTGCATCATTTGCAGTCACTGTTAGTGCTGCTCTTGTAACTGTAATACTCTTTTCACCGGAAATGATTACTTCATTGCCTTCTACGATATAATAATATACCTTTGTTGTACCGGCATCTCTTCGAACCGGACTTGTAGTTGATATATTACTCCAATCTGTTATTGAAGCACTATCCAGTGATGTCTCACTATAATACACATTAACCTCTTCCACTCTGCTACCATTGGAAGCTTTTACATTTACTTTAATTCCATGGTACTTTCCATCATATTGGACATTCACACCTTCTGCAGTAATGGAATAGTCTTGTTCTGTAATATAATACTGACCGTTTACCTTTGATACATTGTAATTTTCACTAGCTTCTACAGATACAGTAATCGGATAATTACCCTCTTCTGATTCTGACGTTGCTGTTGTTTCCAAGGTAACTTCCAATTTTTCACCATCCACTACATTACCTGTTACCACGTAAGTCAACCGCTGTAACTGTTCACCCGGTTTACTGTATTTATCTTCTGCTGTAACCCAGATTTCTGCCTTGTGAACCGTAAACGGAATTGGAGAACTCTCTAATACACCATAATCAGCTGTTGCATCTACAATGGCTTTCATATAGTAAGTTCCTGCCTTAACAGGCTTCGTCACACTATACTGACCATACATGCTGTTGCTGTATTCATAACGTACAGTTCCATAAACACTGGTTGCCTGTGGTACAGATGCAGTTTCTCCATAATTCCAGTCTGCAATACCTGGCGCTACTGTAAAGAAGTTTGTTGCTTCTGTAATTGACCAAATATGACTTGCACTAGCTTCTGTCTGCTCAACCTTATAATTTGCCGCATTTTCTCCGGTCAAAGAATTCACAGTTGCTGTATATTGTCCAACCGGTATCGCACTATTTTGTATCTGTGCTGTTGTATTTGTTACATACGAACCTACCCTTACATCATCGTCGTTTACTGCACCAACTACTTGTGCTGTAACCATCTTCTTAGAAGCATCATATACAAATCCGTCGGATGACCATGTAAAGGTTACCGGTTTTTGTGTAACTCCTAAATTTCCATTCACTGCGGTAAACTTATAATTTGTAGTTTCTGCAACTTCCGGGCAAATCTGATAGTTTCCTACCTCTTCAAACTGTTCATAAGTATACGCATAAGTAAGCGCTATTCCCAGTGTTGTTTCTGTCTCATTTCCAATAAATCCGGTATATTGCACACCATTATTGGTTGGTTCTTCTCCGTATACAATCGTATGGTCATTTGCGGTTACTATTACTTCTTTTTTCTGAATAGAAACTGTCTTTTCTCCTGTAATAGGTTCATGTGTCGGTGTTTCTACATAATAGTAAACTGTTTTTTCACAAGCATCTGTATAAGTAGGACTCACAATCTTGCCGCTACCATAATTTGCGGTAGTCAATCTTGTTTCACTATAATATACAACTGCATCGTCCACTGCATTACCATGGTCGTCTTTTACTACAACCGTGATACCGTGTGCATTACCATCATAAATTCCCGTGTAACCGGATGCAGTTACTTGTAATCCGCTAGTTTTTGCAGTAATGAAATAATTTCCATCTACTTTTGTTACATCATAATTAGAATTACTTGTGTCATAACTAACCCTAATCGGATATTTGCCTACAACAGCATTTGAAGTTGCACTTGTGCTAAGTTTAATCTCAAGATCATCACCTTCTGTGATTTTTCCGCTTATTACGTAAGTAAGCGCTGAAATAGTTTCACCCTGTGCTCCGGACTTATCATCCGCAATGATTGTTATAGGTGCTTTTGCAATACTAAATGCAATTGGTGCACTGCTAAGTCCGTCATAGTTATCTGTTCCTGCAACGGTTGCCTTCATGTAGTAGTTCCCTACGTTAGCAGGCTGCACATTTGTGTATATTCCCTGCTCACTATCACTATAAGTAAACTCTACAGTACCGTATTTAGCAGTACCTATTGGTGCATTTGGTGTTTCTCCATATGTCCATCCTTGAATTGCCGGAGCAATTGTAAATACATTTGCTCCTTCCGGTACTTGGCCGTTTCCGTCACTGCTTTCTGCTTTTGTAATTGTCCAATTATGACTTGCAGAATCTCCACTCAATTCATAATTTCCTAAATTAACTCCGCCAAATGAAATTGCTCTTGCAATATAGTTACCTGCATTTACAGCAGTATTGGTTACTTTGTTTTCACCGGATAAAGCAGTTTCATAACCGGTAACAAAAATACTATCCGCACCAACAATTCCCTCCGTTACACTTGCTGTTACTGTCCTTGGTTCCCCATTATAAGTAAATGTATTAGCAGACCAGGTTAAAGATACCTGTTTTTTGCTAACTGTTATGCTTCCCGGCTGATATACAAGAGTATATCCTTCTTTTGCAGTTAAGCCGCCCGGTACTACAGTATAAGCTCCTACACTGCTTCCTTGCTCATAATTGAAAACATAAGTTACAGTTCCATTTGCCGCATCATTAAGATTTACGGAAAATTCAGTATCTCCATCCTTTTTGAATGCTTTATAGCTAAATGTAGGAACTGCATCTCCATAAGTTACCGTTACATCATTTGCTTTCACATACACCACAGTTTTGATGGTTTCATCCGTTCCCGGTGTATTTGTAATTTCAAATGTTATCGGAGTTTCTGTTGTTATTCCACTATAATTTGCTGATGGAGCAACAGAAGCCTTCATATAATAAGTTCCCGGCTGTAAAAGTTTCAACTGTTCCGCTGTTTTTGCCTCATAGGTTCCATTTTCTGATTCACTATAAGTAAACTCAGGTGTTCCGTATTTTGATGCTGCAATTGGCGCATTTGGAGTTTCCCCTGTAATCCAACCACTAATGCTTGGATCTATTGTCCAGCTATTTTCAGCTTTTTCAATCTTCCATTCTTTACTTGTACTGCTACTATCAAATGTATAGTTATTAGCTTTTACTCCTGACAGAGCTGATACCTTAGCCGTATAACTACCTACTGCTTTTGTTCTGTTTAATATCTGATTTTCTACATCTGCTTCATAAACTGCTACTACCGCATCCGTATTTACAAGTCCGTCAATACTTGCTGAAATCTGCTTATCATTGCCATCATAGGTAAATGTTGTAGTTGTCGGCCATGTAAAGCTTACACTCTTAGGAACAATACTCAATGCTCCCGGCTGATAGATAATCTGATAATTATCTGCTTCCACACCACTTGCTTTAATAGCATAAGTTCCTACATTGTCATACTGTACATAATCACTTGTAAAGGTTACTGTACTACCTTCTTTGAGCGCAGTTTCTGCTGTATCATTACCTATAAATCCACTGTAAATAATAGCCTCCTGTGTCAAAGCCTGTAATGCCTCTGACGGAGCCTTACCATAGGTAAGCTCTGCACTTGGAACCTGTGCTGTTAATGGAGCTTTTTCAATGATTACCTGAGCAGACCCTGATTCCACAGTATAGTTATCGCACACAACGTAATAATATACCGTATGTGTTCCCGCATCTTTAAATGTCGGGGAAGTGGTTGCTGCTTCCTGATAATTGGTTGCATCTACAGTACTTGTTCCATAATAAATTTTTGCAAAGGTTAGGAATTTACCGGTCTTAGCACTTACCTTAATACCATGGGCATCTCCATCATAAATTCCTTTATAACCTTCCGCTGTAACTGTTAATGTCGCATTGGTTACGGAATAATCTGCCGGAATTACGGTGATGTTATAATTATTATTTTCTTTATAAGAAACTGTTATAGCATCTGTATAAGTTTCAACATCATACCCCTTTTTCACAGAAGTAACTGCTTTCATTTTAAGTGATTCTATATCTTCTTCCAGAATTCCATCTTGAGTATAGCTCAATTCTGCAACGTCTTCATTATATACGCTGGTTGCAGTCACCGCTGTAATAGTTGCATTTTTCTTTGCAATGGAGAAGTTCTTTTCTACCTTTCCGGTATAATTTCCGCTTTCTGTAGCTGTAATGATTGCCTTTGCAGTATTATCTCCTGCATTTTTA
>JAFZGJ010000078.1 GCA_017555455.1 Lachnospiraceae bacterium | reverse complement strand
CAATTTTTAATACACGAAGCAGAAAAGTATAAATATGTGAACCGGGAGGATGATACCGGAGCAGAAGGGTTAAGAAAAGCTAAATTATCCTATTATCCCGCATTTTTGCAGGAAAAGGGAACGGTAACCAAAAAGAAATAAAAAGAGGAGAGGAAAGTATATGAGTTTTACAGAAATTACCAAGGAAATGTTTGAGTTTATAAAAAAAAGCCCTACCTGCTATCATGCAGTAAAAAATGCAACAGACAGATTGGAAAAAGCAGGATTTTTGGCACTTTCCGAAAAAGAAGATTTTGAATTGAAATATGGAAAAAAATATTATGTGGTACGGAATGACAGTTCGGTAATTGCCTTTTCTATTCCTAAAAACCCTGCAAAAGGGTTTCGAATTACTGCATCTCACAGTGATTCCCCCTGTTTTAAATTAAAAGAAAATCCGGAAGTCACCTTAGAGAATGCGTATGTGAAATTTAACGTGGAAAAATATGGCGGCATGATTTTATCCACCTGGTTGGACAGACCCTTATCTGTGGCAGGAAGGGTTGTGATAAAGGAAGACAATGCCCTGGTTACAAAATTAGTGGATTTCGAAGAAAATTTGTGTATTATCCCTAATGTGGCTATTCATTTTAACCGTGAAATGAACAAGGGAGTGGAATATAATCCACAAGTGGATATGCAGCCGTTATGGTCCGGAAACAAAGAGGATAAAATCATATCCTTGATAGCAGAAAAGTTAGAGGTGGATGCAGACCGAATTTTAGGAACAGATTTGTTTGTATATAATAATCAGGATCCTTGCTTTGTGGGAAAAGACAGGGCCTTTATAGGAGCACCAAGAATTGACGATTTGGGTTGTGTTTACGGAACTTTGGAAGGATTCTTAAATAGTGAAAATGAGAATTATATTACGATGTATTGCGTATTTGACCATGAAGAGGTAGGAAGCCGTACCCGTCAAGGTGCGGATTCCGATTTTTTGGAAACTGTTATAAGAAGAATGGGAGCTGCTTTGGGATGTGAAAGAATGTTACCTAAAATGTTGGCGGATAGTTTATTGATTTCTGCGGACAATGGGCATGCTCTTCATCCGAATCATCCGGAAAAATCAGACGGTAGCAATCATCCTCTATTGAACAGTGGTATGGTGATCAAATATCACGGAAACCAGCAATATACCACAGATGCTTACACAGGAGCTGTGGTAAAGGATATTTGCAAAAAGAATGAAATTCCTTATCAGACCTACCATAATCGTTCTGATATTATGGGGGGATCCACATTGGGAAACATTTCTATTTCTCATTGCTCTATTCCGTCAGCAGATATCGGACTTCCTCAGCTTGCCATGCATTCTGCATTTGAAACTGCAGGAACAAAGGATTTGGAAGCATTGGTAAATTTTGTTAAAAATTTTTACGTTTATTAGGGAAATGTTTTGTCTTTTTTTGGGAGATAAGATATAATTGAGATATATTATTAAGTATAGGGGTATTATTTATGAAAAAAACAAAAGCATGGATTTTAGGGATTATTTTATTAGGTGTTTTTGTGACAGCCTGTGGAAAAAAAGAGGTAGAAAATTGGCTGGTAACCTGTCCTTGGGCAGAAACCGGAGTTGCCGGAAGAGTGAATGCAAGAACAGCGGAAGAAACAAAAACACTTTCGGGACAAGTTGTATTAGATGCCCAATCCATAAAAGGGGATGCTAATACCGTAAATCAATGGGTGGCAGAAAATGATAAGGATTCCAAAGGTATGATATTTGTAGGAGAAGGTTTATTTGCCATTGCTCCTATTATGAATCCGGATAGTTTGGAATTTTCTTATGAAGATTTTGTTTTTATAGAAAACTTATATTCTTCTATTTTTGTACTCAGTGCCAGAGCTGATTTGAATTTAACAACCATTATGGATACTCAGATGTATTCCGCCGATGCAGACGTGATAAAGGTTGCCGTAAATGGAAGAACCAATGCGGAAAGTTTCCTTACCTATGCCTTCTTTGGTTCCATGTCTCATGCCGATGCGGTAGAATTGGTGGTATGCAGTTCAGCAGATGAGGCAGCAGCAGCAGTGATTAACGGAGATGCGGATTTTGCGGTTTCTCATCAGTCCCAGATTTTGAAAGCATATGAAGAAGGAAAAGTATCTGTAATCTGTGCTTTTGATGGTGAAGATATTACGGAAGGACCTTTTGCAGGAGTAGAGGGTGTTGGAAAATATGGATATCCTTATTTTAGAAACAGATGTTTTGTTATGGCGCCTAAGGGATTAACTGCAGGAGAAGTAGCTCAGTTGAAAAATTTGTATCAGAAAGTGTTTGAACAGGAAGAGATTCAGACATATTATTCTGATATGATGATTGAGATAGATCCTATGACAGAACAGGATGTGCAGGAACACATCGAGAATGTTAGTAACATTGTCAGCGGATACAGAACATTTTTTGAATAGTAATGGTTTCCTGTTTGATACATATAATTTTCCAAAGATAATATAATAGTATAAAAACCTTGGGAGATTTTTGTGAACAGTCAGAAACAGGAAAATTTATTATCCTTAGCCATAGATTCTACAGAAGAAGAACGGATAAAATCAGGAATATTAAATGTAGGAGTTGATAATGAAACGAATCGCTGGGAAGTGATTGTGAAATATCACGGAAATTTGGAAAGAATTGCTAATGATGAGATTCAGGTGGAAATCCTGATTGCCGGCTATGCCATTGTGACATTGCCGGCTTTTTTATTGGAAGCATTGACAGAATTAGAAGAAGTGGAATATATCGAGAAACCCAAAAGCCTTGTTTACAATTTGTATGAAGCAAAAATTAAGTCATGCATTACACCCGTAAATGTTCCCATAGGGGAATTATCCGGGGACGGGGTTTTTGTGGCAATTATAGATTCCGGAATTGATTACTTTTTAGATGATTTTAGAAATGAAAAGGGTAGCAGAATTCGTTTTTTGTGGGATCAAAGTATAAAGATAGACACGGAAAGGGGATTTATTCCTCCGGAAGGGTTCCGCAGCGGGGTGGAGTTTTCTAAGGAGCAGATAGATAGGGCTTTGGCGGCAGGCAGAGGTCAGGAAGCTATGGGAATTGTTCCCAGTGAGGATTTGTCGGGACACGGGACCGCAGTGGCAGCAGTGGCAGCCTCTTCCAATAAAGACATTTTGCTGCAGGGAGTAGCTCCGGGAAGTGAGTTATTGATTGTAAAATTGGGAGCAACTAACGAAAGTGATTTTCCTTCTACTACAGAAATTATGCGCGGTGTGACCTATGTAATCCGAAAAGCACTGGAATTTAACAGACCCTTGGTTATCAATCTTAGTTTTGGAAATACCTATGGTTCCCATGATGGAAGCTCCTTACTGGAGCGTTTTTTGGATAATGCATCGGAAATAGGAAGGACCTGTATTTGTGTGGGAACGGGAAATGAAGGCAGCAGTAACGGGCACTATTTTGGGAATGCAAAGGAAAACCGGCTTGTGGAGCTGGCAGTTGCAGAAAGAGAATCTACGTTAAATGTACAATTATGGAAATCCTATGAGGATGAATTTCAAATTAGTCTTGTAACACCGGATAAACAAGAATTTAGAATTATACAGGAAGTGGTTCCTGCCAGAAGGGAGTTCCTCTTTGATAAAACTAAAATTCTGGTTTATACAGGAGTTCCTGCACCATACAGTACGAAGCAGGAAATCTTTTTTGTTTTTCTTCCGCAAGAAGACTATATTAATTCCGGAATTTGGGGATTTCGTTTGGAACCAAAAAAAATTACGGATGGGAGCTTTCAAATGTATTTACCTCCTGCATTACAAAGAAATAGCGGTACAGCTTTTTTTCGGGCAAACCCGGAATTAACCATGACCATACCGGCAACCTCCACAAGAGTGATATCCGTAGGAGCATACAATGATATGCTGGATTCCTATGCAGATTTTTCCGGTAGGGGAAGACAGGAAGGGTTTACTTATGTAGCAGCAGAAGGGAGAAAACCGGATTTGGCGGCTCCGGGAGTGGGAATTTTGGCAGCAAAAGCAGGGGGAGGAACGGAAAGCTATACAGGAACCTCTTTTGCCACTCCTTTAGTGGCAGGAAGTGCGGCACTGCTTCTGGAATGGGGAATTGTATTAGGAAATGATCCTTATTTGTACGGAGAAAAAATGAAGGCATATTTTAGAAAGGGAGCCTTGCCAATTAGCGGGGAAGTACAGTATCCAAACAGTAAAACAGGTTGGGGAGTGTTGTGCGTAAGCAGAAGTTTACCTATTTAGAAATCATAAAAAATAGTCGTCAATTTTCAGATAATTAGTTGACTTGAAAGAAATAAGAGAGTAAAATTATTTCAACGAGTTTTGCTATATTTGAGAGATGACTATATTGAGTGACAACAAGCAAAAGGGGAAAGACTCATAAAATGTACGGAGGGTAAAGTTATGGCAAAAGAAACTAAAAAGAATGTAGAAGTGGACAATGGACTTGACAAGAAGTTAAGTCAGGAAGCGAGATTAAAAGCGCTTACACAGAGAATGTATGTGATTGTAGGAGTAGCAGTCGTTATGTTGTTGGCATTTATATTCCTAACAACATATTCCCGTAATTCCAGTGCAGAACAGTTGGAAACAACCATGTTTTTAAACCAGTATCGTACCGGTTCCAAGAACCTTACAACAGCAGTACAGTCCTATGCAGCTACCGGTGATGAAACTTATTATAACAACTACATGAAGGAGTTGAACGATGATAAGAACCGTGATATTGCATGGGCTGGGTTACAGGAAAATGATATTGAAGCTTCCGAATGGGCTATGTTAGAAAATATAGCAGGCATGTCTAATGGATTAGTTCCTTTGGAAGAAGAAGCTATGGAACAGGTTAAAGCAGGGAATACCAAAAAAGCTATAGAATATGTTTTTGGTGCAGAATATACAGAAACAGCAACTAAAATCAGTGCTGAAACAGACAGAGCCATCCAAAGCATTCAGGACAGACTTGCAAGATACCAGAGCATTTTAAATATTATTGTTATTGTATGTGAAATCGTATTTGTTGCAAGTATCATTGCTATTATTTATATGATTGTCATGACCATTAATTTTGCAAGAAAAGAATTGTTGAATCCAATTATCGGTGTATCCGCAGCATTGGCTGAATTAGCCAAAGGTAATTTGGATGCAGATTTAGGCGATATGAAGGCAAACAACAGCGAAGTTGGACGTATGGTAGGTGCTTTGGCATACATGAAGGAAAACTTCTCTCACATGATTAATGAAATCGCTGATGTATTAGGCTCTATGGGACATGGTAACTACAGAGTAGAAGTAAAAGAAAATTATGTAGGTGAATTTGTAAGAATTAAAACTGCCATGGAAGAAATCATTGAAGAAATGAAAGGCGTTTTAAATACTATCCGCAACACAGCACAGGAAATCGATGGTGGTTCCGAACAGCTTGCAAAAGCAGCTATGGATTTAGCAGATGGAAGTACTGTTCAGGCAGCTAAGATGCAGGAAGTGGCAGATATGGTTAATCAGATGGCTCTTTCTATGGAAGCGAAAGCAGAAGAGGCTCAGGAAACAGTTAAAATTGCTTCTGAAGCAGGAATGGCATTGATGGATGGTAACGAAAAGATGCAGGAATTAAAGAATGCTATCGGTGATATCGAAAAATGCTCCAACGAAATCCGTACTATTATTGGTACTATTGAAGATATTGCAAATCAGACAAATCTCTTATCCTTAAATGCAGCTATCGAAGCAGCCCGTGCAGGTGAAGCAGGAAGAGGTTTCGCAGTAGTAGCAGAACAGGTTAAGAATTTGGCGGAAGAATCTGCAAAAGCAGCAGGAGAAACAAGAAAACTTATCGATACTACTGTAGAAGCAGTTCAGAAGGGTATTGCATATGCAGATGTTACTGCAGAAAGTATGAATGCAGTTATGGAAGGTGCTAAGATGTCCACAGAAATGATGGAAAAAATGTCAGTAGAACTTCGTGAAGAAGCAGCTAACATGATGAAGATTGATAATAATGTGGCAAGAGTTGCTGAAATCGTAGATAATAACTCCGCAACAAGTGAAGAAACAGCGGCAGTAAGTGAAGAACAGACAGCACAGGTTGCAACTATGGTTCAGATGATGGAACAGTTCACAATCTAAGAGATACATATAAAATATAAGTTTTAAGAGCTATGATTTTATCATAGCTCTTTTGTATAGGAGATGTATATGAAAATAATTTGTCTTATGGAGAATACCGTGGGAAATGAACTTTGCCGTTGTGAACATGGGTTAAGTTTATATGTGGAAATGGAGAATAATACTTTTTTGGCAGATACGGGAGCCGGAGAATTGTTTATAGATAATGCGGAAAAATTAAAAGTGGACTTAACAAAAATAGATACAGTATTTTTAAGTCATGGACATTATGATCATGGTGGGGGAATCCTGGATTTTCATAAAATCAATCCCTATGCAAAGATAATAATGCAAAAGAGTGCCTTGGGAGATTATTGGCATAAAAGCAACGAGGTAGAAAAATATATTGGTTTGGATCCGGGGATCAGAGAAATAAAAAATTTGGTTTTATTAGATGGAGACTATAGTTATTATGAAAAAAGCTTTGATTTTAATTTGAATGAAATGAAAAATAACGGATGTTATTTTGAAAAAGAAAAAAATAATAAGGAGAAAATCGAAATATTTCACTTAAGCATCGGAAAACAGGAAGAATTAAAATGTTGGCCGGAGGGAAATCTTGTTTTAAAAGAAAAAAAGGAAAATCAATATATACAGGATCGTTTTGTGCATGAGCAGTATTTGGTATTGGAAGAAAGAGGAAAAACTGTTTTAATCTCCGGTTGTGCTCATAATGGTATTTTAAATATTTTGAATGAGTATAACAAAAGATATAATTCCTATCCGGATGTGATTATCAGTGGTTTTCATATGCGTAAGAAAAATGGATATACAGAGCATGATTTTGAAATAATAAAAGAAACTGCAAGAGAATTGAAAAAATTAGGAATTTTATGTTATACAGGGCATTGTACCGGAGAAGAACCCTATCATTTAATGAAAGAAATCATGGGAGGACGGTTACAATATTTACATTGCGGAGATAGGATCGAAATAGAATCGTAATATTTCTTGGAAGTGGTATTTTTTGTTGCATGTGTTTTCGTGCAATGTTAGAATAATATATCAAGATAAGATATACGGATTTTTAGAAATCAATAATATAAAAGAGTTAAAGTAGAGGGAAATAGGTATGCCAACATCATATGCACACTATAAATTTGGACAGGAAGTACGAAGCAGACTTACGGGGGAAATAGCTGAAATTATTGCAGAATACCCTCAACTTTTTCATCTTGGACTTCATGGACCGGATTTGTTATTTTATTATAATGCTTTAAAGAAAAATAAAATAAATACTATAGGGTTTGGACTTCATGAGTATTCCGGAAAATATGTATTTGAAAGAGCGGCCAAAGTGATTAGGGAAAAGAATATGGATCAAGCTCATCAGGCATATATTTTTGGATTCTTATGTCATTATTCCCTAGATGTATCCTGCCATGGATGTGTAAATGCTTTTGACGCCACCGGAATTGCAGGACATTTGGAAATTGAAGCAGAATTGGATCGGGAGATGCTTATAAGAGATGGAAAAGATCCTCTTAGAACACTTCTCACAGGGCATTTGGTAAGCAGTAGGGAAAATGCGGAAGTAATTAAAGATTTCTTTCCGGGAGTTACTACGGAAGAGATTGAAAAAACCATTAAAGATATGATTTTCTATTTGAATTTCCTGGTGGCACGAGGAAAATTCAAACGTTGGATTTTTGTGAACGGGTTAAAATTGGTAGGTAAATATGACGAATTTGGCGGACTTATGATTTCGGAGAAGAAAAATCATGACTGTGATAAAACCGTGGAAAGACTTTTGGAGTTGTACGAAGATGCCAAGGATTTGGCGGTTAAATTAATTCAGGAATATCCGTTATATTTAAGAGGTGAAAAGGAGCTGGATGAAGTTTATAAGTACAGCTTTGATTCGGAGTTGCCCAAAAAGGGAAGGGAATAAGAAAGTATGAAGTTTACAAGGGAAGAAAAAAACTGGATTTTATATGATATTGGAAATTCTGCATTTACTATGCTGATGACCACGATTATGCCCATTTACTTTAATTATCTGGCAGAAAGCGGTGGACTAACAGAAGTAGAATATATGGCCTATTGGGGATATGCAGCTTCCATTGCTACGTTAGTGGTAGCTGTTTTGGGACCGGTTTGCGGTTCCATTGCAGATAACAAAGGCTTCAAAAAAACGGTATTTTTAACAGCATTGGCAGTAGGTGCCTTGGGGTGCGTCAGTTTGGGATTTGCCAAACAATGGCTGGTATTTTTAGTTATTTTAATTATTGCAAAGATAGGATATTCCAGCAGTTTGATTTTTTATGATGCTATGTTAACAGATGTAACTACAGAGGAAAAAATGGATCAGGTTTCATCCTTGGGTTATGCTCTGGGTTATATCGGAAGCTGTATTCCTTTTGTGGCGTGTCTTGTGATTGTATTAGGGGCGGATATGTTTGGACTTACCATGCAGTCAGCAATGACTATTGCCTTTTTAATTACCGCAACATGGTGGGTGCTGATGTCCTTGCCTTTGATGAAAACCTATGAGCAAAAGTATTATGTGGAAAGACAAAGCAAGGTAGTTTCCGAAAGCTTTAAACGTTTGGGAAGAACCCTGATGAATGTAAGAAAGGAAAAGAAAACATTTCTCTTTTTATTAGCATTCTTTTTCTACATTGATGGTGTTTACACCATTATAGATATGGCAACTGCTTATGGTTCTGCCTTGGGGTTAGATAGTACAGGATTGTTAATAGCTTTGTTGGTAACACAGATTGTAGCATTTCCTTTTGCGATTATTTTTGGAAGATTGGCCCAAAAATACAGTACGGATAAGTTAATTAGTGTATGTATTGTAGCTTATTTCGGTATTGCCGTATTTGCTTACTTTTTATCCAATCAGGTACAGTTTTTTGCCTTGGCAGTATTGGTAGGAATGTTCCAGGGAGGAATTCAGGCGTTGTCCCGTTCCTATTTCACCAAGATTATTCCAGCTGAAAAAGCAGGAGAATATTTTGGACTTATGGATATTTGCGGAAAAGGAGCCAGCTTTCTTGGGACTGCGGTAGTTAGTGGAGTATCCCAGTTGACGGGAAGCCTGAATAAAGGGGTAGGAGTCATTGCTCTATTCTTTGTGGCGGGAATTATTTTATTCCGAATGTCCGTGAAAGCGGAGAATGATTATGAAGTCAAATAACTTGGTAATGGGGATTCTTGCCCATGTAGATGCGGGCAAGACTACCCTTTCAGAACAAATTTTATATAAATGCGGTGCCATAGCAAAAGTAGGGAGGGTTGACCATCAGGATACTTTTTTAGACACTCACAGCCTGGAGAAGGAAAGAGGAATTACCATCTTTTCAAAACAGGCTCTTTTTTCGTTACCGGATTTTAATATTACCTTATTAGATACCCCGGGTCATGTGGACTTTAGTGCGGAAATGGAAAGAACCTTACAGGTTTTGGATTATGCCATTCTTGTAATTAATGGGGCAGACGGTGTGCAAAGTCATACAAGAACCCTATGGAAACTTCTCAGCCGTTACCGTGTTCCGGTGTTTCTGTTTGTGAACAAGATGGATCAAAGCGGAACTGATAAAACTTCGCTTCTGTTGGAATTAAAAAATAAATTAAGCAGTGATTGTGTAGATTTTAATCAATCTCATAATGAGGATGTTTTTTTAGAAGAGATTGCAGTTCGTGATGAAGCTCTTATGGAAGCTTTTTTAGAGGGGAAAATACCGGAAACAGAGGATATTCAAAGATTAATTTTAAACAGACAGATTTTCCCCTGTTTTTTTGGGTCGGCCTTAAAAGACTTTGGTGTAGAAGAATTGTTGGAACAGATGAACCTTTTTATGAGGGAAAAAGAGTATGGGGAAGAATTTGCTGCCAGAGTTTTTAAAATTGGCAGAGACCATCAGAATCATAGATTAACCTATATGAAGCTTATGGGAGGCAGTCTGAAGGTAAAACAGATGTTAGAGGGAATAGAGTTTGGGAAAGAAGAAATCTGGAAGGAAAAGGCAGACCAAATTCGTTTTTATTCCGCTAATTCTTATGAAATGAAAGAGATGGCTGTTGCGGGACAGGTATGTGCGGTGACAGGACTTAGCAAAACCTATGCAGGAGAGGCCTTGGGAACAGAGAAGGACGATATAGAAGCTTGTCTGGAACCGGTTTTGACCTATGGTATGAAATTGCCGGAGAATGTAAATGTACATCAGGCCTATGAAAAATTACAAATATTAGCCCAAGAAGACCCGGCATTACATATGGAATGGAAAGAAAAAACCGGTGAAATTCACATCAAGGTTATGGGAGATATCCAGTTAGAGGTATTGAAGCAGCTGATAAAAGAACGTTTTTCTATGGAGGTAGAATTTGGTACGGGACAGATTGTATACAAAGAAACCATAGAAAATACAGTAGAAGGTGTAGGGCATTTTGAACCTTTAAGACATTATGCAGAAGCCCATATTTTATTGGAACCACTTCCTAAAGGCAGTGGGGTGCAATTTGATACTATTTGTAGTGAGGATGTGTTGGACAAGAACTGGCAGCGGTTAATTATGACCCATCTTATGGAAAAGCAGTATATAGGAGTATTAACCGGTTCGGTAATTACTGATATAAAAATGACCATACTTACGGGAAAAGCTCACGCAAAACATACGGAAGGTGGAGATTTCAGGCAGGCAACCTATAGGGCAATTCGACAAGGACTTCGAAAAGCCAAAAGTATTTTGTTGGAGCCGGTTTATGAATTTATCTTAGAGGTGCCAACCAATATGGTGGGACGGGCCATGGCAGATGTACAAAAAATGTCAGGTACTATTGCTATTTCAGAAGAACAAAACACGGGAAATCTGGAAATGACCATACTTACGGGAACCTGCCCGGTGATTACCATGCAAGAGTATCAAAGAGAAGTGTTGGCATATACCAAAGGCTGTGGCCGTTTGGAATGTCAAATGAAGGGATATGAGCCTTGTCATAATACAGAAGAGGTTATTGAGAAAATCGGCTATAACCCGGATAGGGATTTGGAAAATCCCTGTGGTAGTGTGTTCTGCAGTCATGGAGCCGGTGTTACTGTGGAATGGAGCGAAGTGGAAGAACATATGCATCTGGAAATGGTTTATTGTGAAGAAGATACTTCTTGGAAAGAAGAAGTACGGGAAGTCAAAGCTATTAGCAGGAGAGCTTCTGATTTTATCGGAACGGAAGAAATTGATGCTATTTTAAACCGTACCTATGGTGCTAATAAAAAAGGCAGTGATTATGTGGCACCTCAGGGATGGAACCGATATAAAAGCGTAGGGAAGACAGAGGCTGTTACCAGGGTTTATAAAGGAACACCTAAGAAAGAAGCATACCTTTTGGTAGATGGATATAACATTATATACGCTTGGAAAGAATTGAAGGAATTGGCCGCCGTAAGTTTGGATGGGGCCAGAGGGAAATTACAGGATATGTTATGTGATTATCAGGCAATGAAAGGCTGCCAGCTTATGGTTGTGTTTGATGCTTACCGTTTGCAGGGGCATCCGGTGGAAGTGTCTGATTACCATAATATCCGGGTAGTGTTTACCAAAGAAGCAGAAACTGCGGATCAATATATAGAGAAATTTGCAGTCCGCCATGCCAAAGATTGTTCCATCACCGTGGCTACTTCCGATGGCTTGGAACAGGTAATTATCAGAGGTCAGGGGTGTGGATTGCTTTCTGCCAAAGATTTGCAGGATGAAATTGAAAGAAGTAAAGAGAATTTTAAAGAACAGCATATGGAACAGGGAATGCGAGAGAGAAATTTGCTTGGAGAGTATATTCCAAAAGAGGTAATGACGGAGTTGGAATAAATAGGAAACTATACAAGCAGATTAAAAAGAAAATAGTTTGATTTGTATCATAATAGATAGTGTAGGAGAGAAGAAAGTATGCTTCCACAAGAATTTCAAAACAGAATGCAGGAAATGCTGGGAAAAGAATATGATGCCTTTTTACAGGGATATGAGAAACCCAGGTTTCATGCCTTACGTAGAAATCCGTTAAAAATTGAAGAAAAAGATTTTAGGGATAAAATTCCATTTGAATTAAAGGCTGTACCTTGGTCTATTCATGGATATTATTATGAAAATACAGACCAGCCGGGAAAGCATCCCTTTCATGAAGCGGGGATTTATTATATTCAGGAACCCAGTGCCATGTCCGTGGTGGAATATTTGGAAGTAAAACCGGGACAGCAGGTGTTGGATTTGTGTGCCGCACCGGGAGGAAAAACAACCCAGATTGCCGGATTTATGGAAGGAGAAGGGCTTTTGGTGTGTAATGAAATCCATCCTCAGAGAGCCAAAATCCTGTCCGAAAACATAGAGCGTCTGGGAGTGAAAAATGCTTTAGTAACTAATGAAACACCGCAGAGATTGTCAGCGGTTTTTCCTGGATTTTTTGATAAAATTTTGGTGGATGCCCCTTGTTCGGGAGAAGGAATGTTCCGAAAAAATGAAGAAGCATTGGTAGAATGGAGTCCACAGAATGTGCAGATGTGTGCTGACAGACAGGATGAAATTTTGGAAGAAGTAGCGAAAATGCTTCGTCCCGGTGGAAGAATCTGTTATTCCACCTGTACCTTTGCACCGGCAGAAAATGAAGATTGCATGGCAAGATTTATTACAAAGCATCCGGAATTTCATTTAGTAGAGGTGGAGAAAAAAGGAAATATGTCTTCGGGCAATCCTGCCTATGCCATAAATCCTATAGATGGTTTGGAAAAAACCATTCGTTTATGGCCCCACAAATTGGATGGAGAAGGGCATTTTATTGCGGTTTTGGAAAAAGACGGAGTATTAGAAGATGATTATAAGCCAATATCACGAAATGGTAATGAAAAAACTTTAAAAGAAAAAGATTGTCAGGAGTATTTGGAGTTTGAAAAGGAATTTTTAAAAGTAAAATTAGGAAAAGATTTGTTTCTGTTTGGAGAACAGCTTTACGCTATGCCGGAAAATATGCCGGGTTTAAAAGGCTTGAAGGTAGTACGGCCGGGATTACATCTTGGAACTTTAAAGAAAAAACGTTTTGAACCTTCCCATGCACTGGCACTTTCATTAAAACCGGAAGAGACTGTGTATACCTGGGAGTTGAAAGCAGACAGCTTGGAAATTAAGCAATATCTTTCCGGCCAGACCTTCTGTGCAGAAGGTGAAAAAGGCTGGTACCTGATTACGGTAGAAGGTTACAGCATCGGTTGGGGAAAGTTGACGGGAAATGTAATGAAGAATCATTATCCGAAGGGATTGCGGAAAAATATATAAAGGCGTTTGATGAACTAATGTTTCAGATTTTATGAATCCCTTGTTCGCTTGCTGCTCGTTACATTGTACTTGAATATCGGACTAAAGTCCGCTCTTCAATGTACAATGTCTCGCAGATGCGTACAAGTTGGATTCATAAAAATCTTTCACAAATTTTTTCATCAAACGCCTTTGTAATTTACTGAATAGTTACATTTTCCATTAAATAAGAAATAACCATATCCTGAATAGTCATCTGCATAATGTAGCGTTTTCCGTAGCTGTCAAATGCAGTAGAACCCATAGCAGTTGCGGTTGCCTGATAGTCATCATCACTGATAGAAAGTCCTGCATCGGTAAAGATGTGCTGGAAGGTCATATCGATGGCAGCACGTTTGCGGGCCTGTTCATCTAAATATGTTTCAAATTCTTTGTTAGACATTCCTGTAAATTCAGAGAAATTGTTGTAAACAGGAGTACCTGTATATAACATCATGGTCTGATTGTAGGAATTGTAGTATGTTTCGTGATCGTTTTTAATAATTCCTTTTAAGTATTTTACATGTCCTTCATCCACGGAAGTAGCAGAAGCGTTTTCGTTGATATAGGTTACAAGGTAATTCTGTAAAGCAGAAGCTTCGTTGGTAGTCTTTAAATATTCTTTGTACTCTTCTACAGTAGAAGCTACATCACTTAAATGTTCAGTTACAAATTCGTCTGTAAAATCAGGAAGAACATAAATGCTGTTTACAGTAACTTCAAATACAGCATCTTTTCCTTGTAAATCTTCAGAAGTATAATCTTCTGGGAAGGTAACTTCTACAGTAACGAAGTCGCCCGGATGAGAACCGTATAACTGTTCTTCAAAATCATCTACATAGCTTCCGGAACCAAGAACTAAATCTGTACCGGCACCATTGGTACTTCCGCCTTCAAATTCAATGCCGTCTACAGTTCCAACATAATCAATGTTTAGGGTATCACCTTCTACAGCAGCAAGGGTAGCATCTGTACTGGCAATTTTATTGGAAGTAAGAAGTGAGTCAATGGCAGATGTCATCTCATCTTCTGTATACTCAATTTCAGACTGTGGAACTACAATGTTTTTGTAATCCAAAGGAGTAATATAATCGGTTGGGTTAATACCTTTGATAGTACCATCTTCATTTAAGTATGCGCTGTAATCGCTGCTTGCCTGTGTGGTGGTCATTCTGTAATATACAAAAGAACCGATTCCGGCAGCAAAGAGAGCAATTACAAGAACAATAATAAGATTTGTAGTTAATTTTGTGCGTTTTGCTTCGCGTTTAGATTTTTGGTTTGCTTCTTGTCTGGCTTTACGTTTGGCCTGACTCTTTGTCATGTTGTTTTCGCTCATTTTCATAATCTCCTGTTTTTCTAATTTAATATCAGATGCTGGAATCAAGTTACAAAGAAACGCTTATGAAAAAATATCATAAGAAACAATTTTCTTGCATAAAATCCCACGATAGACTCAAGTATAACACAAAAATCGAAAAGAGAATATGAAAAAAGTGTGAAATTTAAAAAATAAAAAGAGTATGTTATTTTGATATCTTCAAAACGATAATTCTTTAAATTAAATGAAAGTTAGTGTAAAATTATATTATTAGTGGAAAAGAAAAGGAGAATCCCTATGAGACAAAAAGAAAGGAATTATGAAAGCAAGGATTTGTTGACCCGCTTTCTGCCTTATTTTAAGAATTATAAATTTGTGCTGTTTATGGATTTGTTTTGTGCAGCATTGACTACTTTGTGTGAATTGGTATTGCCTTTAATTATGCGGTATATTACCAATGAAGGAATTTCCAATCTGGCAGCATTGTCTGTGGAAACCATTGTAAGATTAGGATTTTTATATTTGATTTTAAGAGTCATAGAGTGTGCTGCAGGATATTATATGGCAGATATGGGACATGTGATGGGTGCAGCTATTGAAACTGATATGCGTAGGGATGCCTACGGACATTTACAGAAATTATCCGATACCTACTACAATAATACCAAAGTAGGACAGATTATGGGACGGATCACCAACGATTTATTTGATGTTACGGAATTTGCACATCATTGTCCTGAAGAATTTTTTATTGCGGGAATTAAAATTTTAGCCTCCTTTGTGATTTTGGCAAGAGTAAATATGGGTCTTACCCTGATTATTTTTATCATTATTCCCTTAATGATTTTGGTTTGTATGAAACTGAATTTCAGAATGAAAAGTGTTTTCAGAACACAGAGAAGTCATATTGGTGAATTAAATGCCAGAATTGAAGACAGCCTGTTAGGTCATAAAGTGGTAAAAGCTTTTGCCAATGAAGAAGTGGAAAAAGCAAAATTTGAGGTGGATAACAGTAAGTTTTTGGATATTAAAAAAGTATCCTATCGTTACATGTCACAGTTTCAGACAGCAGTAAAGGCCTTTGACGGTTTGATTTACTTAACGGTTTTGGTAGCAGGCGGAATTTTTATGGTAAAGGGATGGATTCTGCCGGGAGATTTAGTTGCCTATATGTTATATGTAACCACTTTAATAGCTACCATACGAAGAATTATCGAGTTTGCGGAACAGTTTCAACGTGGAATAACGGGAATCGAGAGATTTTTGCAGATTATGGATTCTGATATTGAAATTTTTGATGAGCCGGATGCCAAGGATATGACAGAGCCAAAAGGAGAAATTGTTTTTGAAAATGTAGAATTTGAATATCCTGACGATCATAATCAAGTATTCCATAATTTAAATTTATCCATTAAACCGGGGGAAAAGGTTGCTATTGTAGGCCCCAGTGGGGGAGGAAAGACGACTCTTTGTAATCTGATTCCCAGATTTTATGATGTTACCAAAGGAAATATTTATATTGATGGGGAAAATGTAAAGAAATTTACCCTAAAAAGTCTTCGTCGGAATATTGGTATGGTACAGCAGGATGTGTACTTATTTTCCGGCACCATTTTTGAAAACATTGCTTACGGAAAAAACGGAGCCTCTAAAGAAGAGGTTATGGAGGCTGCGAAGAAAGCAGGAGCGCATGAGTTTATTGAAAAATTAAAAGACGGATATGATACTTATGTAGGAGAAAGAGGGGTTAAATTATCCGGAGGTCAGAAACAACGTATCAGTATTGCCCGGGTATTCTTGAAAAATCCACCGATGATTATTTTGGATGAAGCCACCTCGGCTTTGGACAATGAAAGTGAATTTGCAGTAGCAAAATCTTTAGCAAAATTGTCGGAGGGAAGAACCACTCTTACCATAGCACACCGATTAAGCAGTATTAAGAATTCTGACAGAATTTTGGTGCTTACGGAAGAAGGAATTGTAGAAGAAGGAAATCATGAAACCCTATTAGAGAGAAGGGGTATTTATTATCATTTTTATACTACAGCCAATGCCTTGAAATAGAAGAAATAAAAATAGGTATTTGTGTAAACCTGATGAACCATAGATGCAAAAATAGTGTATAATGAAAGTAGAAAAGAACACACATGTAGCAGTATTCCAAGGAGGTGTTTCTATGGAACTAATGTTTATCGGAGCAGCCCACGAGGTAACAGGAAGTTGTCATTATTTGAAGGTGGGAAACAAACACATTTTAGTGGATTATGGTATGGAACAGGGTGTGAACTATTTTGAAAATGTCCCCCTACCGGTAGATTCTGCTATGATAGATTATGTTTTTCTGACCCATGCCCATGTAGACCATTCGGGATATTTACCTTTGCTGTTTGCCAGGGGATTCAGAGGATTGATTTATATGACGGAAGCAAGTGCTGATTTGTGTAGTATTATGCTTCGGGACTGTGCTCATATCCAAATGCAAGAAGCAGAGTGGAAGAACCGTAAGGCAAAAAGAAGTGCTAAACTACAAATGGCAGAGCCCTTATATACTATGGAAGATGCAGACGGAACCATTAAACGGATTGTTCCCTGTCCTTATAACAAGGAAGTAGAAGTTTGTGAAGGGGTTAAGATTCGTTTTACGGATATTGGTCATTTGTTGGGGTCTTCCAGTATTGAAGTGTGGGCGACAGAAGAAGAAATTACCAAAAAACTGGTGTTTTCCGGTGATATTGGAAATGTGGATCAGCCTTTGATTAAAGATCCTGCGTATACAGAGGAAGCAGATTATGTTATCATGGAATCTACCTATGGTGACAGATACCATTCTGTAGAAAGACCGGATTATGTAAAAGAATTGGCAGCTATTATTCAGGAAACCTTTGATCGGGGCGGAAATGTGGTGATTCCATCCTTTGCGGTGGGAAGAACCCAGGAAATGTTATATTTTTTAAGACAGATTAAAGAACAGAATCTCATAGAACGTCATGAAGGATTTGAAGTATATGTGGACAGTCCGCTGGCAGTAGAAGCTACAGGGATTTTCCATCATAACATATACAATTGTTTTGATGAAGAAGCTATGGAATTGGTAAAAAAAGGGATTAATCCCATTGCTTTTCCGGGATTAAGATTGTCCATTACCAGTGAAGAATCCAAGGCCATTAACTTTGATATGAAGCCTAAAGTAATTCTTTCTGCTTCCGGTATGTGTGAAGCAGGACGAATCCGTCATCATTTAAAACATAACCTTTGGAGACCGGAGTGTACCGTATTGTTTGTAGGGTACCAGGCCATTGGAACTTTGGGCCGAATGTTGGTGGATGGTGTGGATGAAGTAAGACTTTTTGGAGAAACCATTGAAGTTAGGGCAACCATACAAAAATTGGTGGGTATCAGCGGTCATGCAGACAAAGGCGGTCTTATTCAATGGATTCAGGGATTTATACGGAAACCGAAAAAAGTATTTGTAGTCCATGGAGAAGACAGTGTGTGTAAAGCATTTACCAACTGTTTAATAGAAGAATATGGATTGGATGCATATGCGCCTTACAGCGGAACACGGTTTGATATTATCCGGGGTGAATTTATTACGGAAGCGGTGGCACAGGTATTAGAGAAGAAACCGAAAGCAAAGCATGCTTCCGATGTATTCTCAAGACTTTTGGCAGCAGGGCAGAGATTGCTTGTGGTTATTGGAAGAAACGAAGGTGGTGCCAACAAGGATTTGGCAAAATTTGCCGACCAGATAAATTCCCTTTGCGACAAGTGGGATAGATAGAAGGAGAAAAAGAAGAGATGAGTTTAGCAGATAAAATTTTCATCGATATGTGTAAGGATATTTTGGAAAACGGAACCAGTACGGAAGGAGAAAAAGTAAGACCTAAGTGGCCTGACGGAACTCCTGCTTATACCATTAAAAAATTTGGTGTAGTAAACCGCTATGATTTATCGAAAGAATTTCCACTTTTGACTTTACGCCGTACCGCATTAAAGTCAGCTACCGATGAAATGCTTTGGATATGGCAACAAAAATCCAATAATATCAATGATTTACACAGCCATATCTGGGATGAATGGGCAGATGCGGATGGTTCCATCGGAAAAGCCTATGGTTATCAGATGAGTGTAAAACATCAGTACAAAGAAGGTATGATGGATCAGGTGGACAGAGTGATTTATGACTTGAAAAATAATCCTTTCAGCCGTCGTATTATGACTAATATTTATGTGCATCAGGATTTACATGAAATGAACCTTTATCCTTGTGCCTATAGTATGACGTTTAACGTAACACAGAAAAAAGGGGATGATAAGCTTACCTTAAATGCGATTTTAAATCAGCGTTCTCAGGATATTTTGGCAGCCAATAACTGGAATGTAGTGCAGTATTCTGTTTTGGTTCATATGTTGGCACAGGTTTGTGATATGAAAGTAGGGGAATTGGTACATGTAATTGCAGATGCCCATATTTATGACAGACATATTCCGATTATTGAAGAATTAATTTCAAGACCTACTTATGATGCCCCGAAGTTTACTTTGAATCCGGAGATTAAAGATTTTTATCAGTTTACGCGTCATGATGTATCTGTGGAAAATTACATTACCGGAGAACAGGTAAAGGATATTCCGATTGCTATTTAAGGAGAGGCAGAGGAAAATATTACAAAGAAAAGAGGAGTTGTAGATGAATTTAATCGTAGCTGTGGATGAAAATTGGGCTATTGGATATAAAAATGAATTATTAATCCGTATTCCTGCAGACATGAAAATGTTTCGTCAGGAAACCACAGGTAAGGTAGTGGTATTGGGAAGAAAAACCCTGGAAACATTTCCCAACGCACAACCTTTAAAGAATAGAACCAATATTATTTTGTCTACCAATAAAGACTATAAAGTAAAGGATGCAACGGTAGTTCATTCCATAGAAGAATTGTTGGAAGAATTGAAAAATTATGCCGATGAAGATATCTATATTATCGGTGGTGAAACCATTTACCGCCAGATGCTTCCTTATTGTAATGTGGCACATATCACAAAAATTGACAGAAGCTATGAAGCAGATGCGTTCTTCCCCAATCTGGACGCAGATCCGGCTTGGGAAATTACAGCGGAAAGTGACGAGCAAAGTTATTTTGATACCACTTATGCTTTTGTAAGATATGAAAGAAGATAAGGAGATTAACAGGGGGAAATGGGTATGAGGGTTCGTAAAATTAGTATGTTTAATCAAATGTTTCTGTTTCTTGCATTACTTTTGTTGCTGGGAGATGGTGTGTTGGGAGTGTTGGCTTATGGACGTTCTCAGTCTGCCCTGTTTCAACAGATTCAGGGGAATGCTATAAATATTGCACAATGTGCGGCGCAAAGTGTAAGCGGTGATGTTTTGCAGGGCATTGCTGTCGGACAGGAAGGAAGCAGGGAATATCTTACAATTGTAGAACAATTGGCAATTTTCAGAGACAATGCAGAAATTGAATATATTTATACCTTACGCAAAAATGAAGAAGGTATTTATGAGTTCGTTGTGGATTCAGATCCGGAAGAACCGGCGTCCATTGGGGATGAATGTGAGGCTACAGAAGCGTTGGACGGTACTTTTGCAAATAAGATAACCATGGTGGACGAAGAAGCATTTGAAGATGAGTGGGGAATGCATGTGTCGGCCTATAGTCCCATATTTGTAGAAGGGGAAATGATTGGAGCCATAGGAGTAGACATCAGTGCTAACTGGATAGCAGAACAATTAACTGATTTAAGAAATCTTATTCTGGTAAGCTGTGTAGGTACATATGCAGTGTCGATGTTGTTTTTACAGGTTCTCATTATTAAATTTAAAAGAAGCATGAAAAAGCTGAATGAGAAGGTGGAAGAACTGGCCAGTGGTTCAGGAGATTTAACAAAAGAAGTGGACATTTATTCCGGTGATGAGCTGGAAGTTATCGCAGGAAATATGAATAAGTTTATAGGTCAGATTCGTTCACTGGTGAAAGAAGTATCTTTGTCTACAGGGGATATTCTTGAAAGTGGGAAAGAATTGAATTCTACAGTAAATGAAAATGCTTATATTATGCGAAATATGAATGCAAAAATAGAAGAAATCAGCGAAAATATGAAAAAGAGTTCTGATTCCAGTCAAGAGTTGTCTGAATGTTTGACGGAAAGTGTAAATAATATAGTTTCTCTTGCAAAAGAAGTGGAGGAAATGTGTTTTGATGTTCAGAAGGCCAATGAAAATGCTCAAAAAGCATCCGAAATGGCCGATAGAAATAGAGGAAATGCCATGAACTCTATTCAAAGTTTACAGGAAAGAATGCGAAAAACCTGTCAAGAAGCACAGCAGATTGAGCAGGTTAAGATAATTGCTGAAGAAATCGCAAATATTTCATCTCAAACCAGTATGTTGAGTTTAAATGCCCAGATTGAAGCTGCCAGAGCGGGTTCAATGGGGGCAGGATTTGCAGTTGTAGCAACGGAAGTAGGACATTTGAGTAATGAAATAGACAAAGCAGTAACGCAGATAAACAGGATTAATGAAAAGGTTTTGAATGCGGTAGGTGCATTAACAGAAGTTTCGGAAGAAATGATAGAATTTGTTGCTAAAGATGTAGTAAAAGATTATGATGCTTTTGCATTAGTGGGTGAAGAATATGGTACATCAACTGCAATGATTCGAAATCAAATGATGCGGCTGGGAGAAGAAAGTTTTAGAATATCAACGGATATTTCTGAAATTAATCATCGGGTTCAGGAAATTGCGGAAACTGTTGTGGCAACAGCAGAGGATGCGAATACCTTATCAACTTCTACCAATCATGTTTCCGGCAATATGGAGCATTTGACGGCTTCTTCACAAAATAATGCATTGCATGCTGAAAAATTAAATGAGAAAGTGAACAGATACATTTTTTAAAGAGATGATTTAGAATAAATAAGGGGTTGGTCTTGAAATTAATTTTCAAGACAACCCCTTGTTTACATT
>JAFZGJ010000077.1 GCA_017555455.1 Lachnospiraceae bacterium | reverse complement strand
TTTCTCTTCTGAGCGATGTAAATACGAACTGCCTGATTTACACCAGGAGAAAGTTCATCACCGTTTTCTCTTGTAAATACTTTTGCATCTACAACGATACCATATTCTCCATGAGGTACTTTTAAGGAAGTATCTCTAACTTCTCTTGCTTTTTCACCGAAGATTGCACGAAGAAGTCTTTCTTCTGCTGTTAATTCTGTTTCTCCCTTAGGAGTAACTTTACCAACTAAGATGTCTCCGGCACGAACTTCTGCACCGATGCAGATAATACCTCTCTTATCGAGATTCTTTAATGCATCATCACCAACACCCGGAACATCTCTTGTGATTTCTTCCGGTCCTAATTTGGTATCACGTGCTTCTGCTTCGTATTCTTCAATATGAACAGATGTATATACATCATCCTGAACTAATCTTTCACTAAGAAGAACCGCGTCTTCGTAGTTGTAACCTTCCCAAGTCATGAAACCGATAAGAGGGTTCTTACCTAATGCCAATTCACCTTCTGATGTAGAAGGACCGTCAGCGATTACCTGACCTGCTGCTACGCGGTTACCTTTGAACACGATTGGTTTCTGGTTGTAGCAGTTAGACTGGTTACTTCTTGCAAATTTAGTTAAACGGAATTCTAATTTTTCTCCGTCATCTGCATCCATTTTAATTAAGTTGGAAGATACATAAGTAATAGTACCTGCTTTAGGAGCTACTACACAAACACCGGAGTCAACCGCTGCTTTTACTTCCATACCTGTACCTACTGCAGGAGCTTCTGTAGTAAGTAACGGAACTGCCTGACGCTGCATGTTGGATCCCATCAGCGCACGGTTCGCGTCGTCGTTTTCCAAGAAAGGAATTAAAGCTGTCGCTACAGAGAATACCATCTTAGGAGATACGTCCATGTAATCGAACATAGCTCTTGGATATTCCTGTGTTTCTTCCAAATAACGACCGGATACGGACTTACGAACGAAGTATCCGTTTTCATCCAAAAGTTCGTTCGCCTGAGCTACATGGTAGTTATCTTCTTCATCCGCTGTCATATAAACAACTTCATCGGTAACTCTTGGATTCATAGGGTCAGCTTTATCAATTTTACGATATGGAGCTTCAATAAATCCATATTCGTTAATTCTTGCATAGGAAGCAAGGGAGTTAATCAAACCGATGTTAGGACCTTCAGGAGTTTCGATAGGACACATTCTTCCGTAGTGGGAGTAATGTACGTCTCGAACTTCGAATCCGGCACGGTCTCTGGAAAGACCACCTGGACCTAAGGCTGATAAACGTCTCTTATGGGTTAATTCACCCAATGGGTTGTTCTGGTCCATGAACTGGGACAACTGGGAGGAACCAAAGAATTCTTTTACTGCTGCCTGAACAGGTTTGATGTTGATTAACGCCTGTGGAGACACATCTTCCGCATCATGTGTTGTCATTCTTTCACGAACTACTCTTTCCAATCTGGAAAGACCGATTCTGTACTGGTTCTGTAATAATTCACCAACCGCACGGATACGTCTGTTTCCTAAGTGGTCTATATCATCATCGTGACCAATACCGTATTCTAAATGAATGTTATAGTTAATAGAAGCTAAGATATCTTCTTTTGTAATGTGTTTTGGAATCAATTCACTTACATTTCTCTTAATAGCTTCTGCTAATTCTTCACCATCTTCTGCGTACTCTTCAATAATCTGAGCAAGTACAGGATAATAAACTAATTCTGTAATTCCAAGTTCAGCAGGATTACAATCAATAAAGTTTGTAATATCTACCATCATGTTAGAAAGAACTTTCACATTCTTTTCTTCTGTCTGGATATATACATAAGAAACTGCTGCATTCTGGATTGTGTCTGCCAATTCTGCAGTTACTTTTGTTCCTGCTTCCGCTAAGATTTCTCCGGTTGTCATATCCACTACATCTTCTGCAAGGATGTGATTACGGATACGGTTTCTTAAAGCAAGCTTTTTGTTGAATTTGTAACGTCCAACTTTTGCCAGGTCATATCTTCTGGGGTCGAAGAACATGGCTGTAATTAAGCTTTCTGCACTTTCAACACTTAAAGGTTCGCCCGGACGAATCTTTTTGTATAACTCTAAAAGACCTTCCTGATAGTTTGTAGAAACGTCTTTTGTGAAACTCTTTTCGATTTTTGGTTCGTCACCAAAAAGTTCTCTGATTTCGTCATTGGTACCTACACCTAAGGCACGGATTAAAACAGTTACAGGAACTTTTCTTGTTCTATCTACACGAACGTAGAAAATATCATTGGAATCTGTTTCATATTCTAACCATGCTCCACGGTTTGGGATTACAGTTGAAGAATATAAGGTCTTACCAATCTTGTCATGACCGATAGCATAGTAAATACCAGGAGAACGTACTAACTGGCTAACGATAACTCGTTCCGCACCGTTAATTACGAAGGTACCTGTTGCTGTCATTAAAGGAAGATCGCCCATGAAAATTTCATGTTCGCTGATTTCTTCTTTTTCTTTATTGTAAAGTCTAACTTTAACTTTTAAAGGAGCTGCATATGTTGCATCTCTTTCTTTACATTTTTCGATAGAATACTTAACGTCGTCCTCACATAATTCAAAGTCTACAAACTCCAAGCTTAAATGTCCGCTGTAATCTGTAATAGGAGAAATATCGTCAAAGACTTCTTTTAAGCCTTCATCCAAAAACCACTGATAGGAGTTCTTCTGAACTTCTATTAAATTGGGCATCTCCAAAACTTCTTTTTGTCGTGAATAACTCATACGCATCTTTTTGCTGTTAGCAGAAGGACGTATTCTGTGTTTTTCCATTGACATTCACCCCGTTCTTTCTGATTTATTGTAATTTGTAACTATTTAGAGCCAAGCGAATTCACACAGCAATTTGTGCTGGATGCTTGCATACATAAACAAATTGCTGTATGAATTCATTTGGCGAAAAGCCACAGCGAGGAAATCTGTAAGATTTTCGAGCTGGCTCTAAATAGTTAGTATCCGTGTTCAGTACCTAGTACGCACACGATACCACAATAGTGCACTGTCCATGATACTTCAAGATGTCAAGGGTTGTCAAGGGGGAAAATTTATTTTTTGGAAAAAGTTTCCTTGGGTTCCTTACCCAACATTTTCTACCATAAAAAACGGTGCGAAAATATAATTTCGCACCGGACAAATTACTTTTCCACTTCTTTTAAAATGTTCAATCTCTTCAAGAACATTTCTTTCACATGCTCCATTTCATCAAACCATTTCATATCCACTTCAGCAATCTGCTTAAGTCCTACTACCTTAACCGCTTCTATAGCCGCTTCTTTTTGCGTCATCTTTCGTGGCAAAACAGTCTGGCAGTTTGCTCCATCAATGGTATCATATGAACCAAAACATTGGTTAAAATCCATCAAAGGATATAAGGAAATATATTTATTAGTATTATTATCCACATAGAACCCCCAATTCTCCGGATGTCTATCCGTATTACCGGTAAGGTAATCCAAAATATTCATACCATAATAAGAATCTCTGTCTATTTCTCGGCAAACTTCCAAAGTATCTAAATCGTGATTAACTGCATATATGTCAAAGGCCATTTTGGAAACCATAGAATATTCTTTAGACGATATAATTTTACTCTCTGTAACCATCTCACCATCATAATAATATTCATTATATACCACTTGCTTAAATTCGAAACATTGACATATTTTACTTGCCAATAACTCTTTTCTTACTTCGTCAGCACCGCCATCCTTTAAAAGCTTAAATCCTTCTTCCGTTCTAATCCACGCTTTAGGGAAACACCCCTTAGTCGATAAATCCGGAGCCAGTTCACGATTGGTCACCGTCATCTGGCGACCTTTTAACGATAATTCTACAATAGCTTCATTTAACGGATTATCATACAAATTTAACTCCGAAAAAGTTATTATCTCCTCTTCTTTTTTTACCCAATACACATCCGTTAGAGAAACACAGTGATACGACATAGAAATTTTGGCACGCTCCTTATCAGTAACTGCCTGCGCTACACCTATGCTGTTCAAAATCTCTTTCGCATATGCACGATCCAGAGATAATACACGTGATGCACACCAATGGTAAAAATTATTTAAATTGTTAATCTGTACGTCTATATCCGGCATCTCTATTTCTTCCAAATATAAATCATATGGCATAAATTGTTCTTGATAAATACGCACATCTCCACTGGTCGATACTTTTGCGATTATCTTTCCCATATGCATAATTTCATACTTTTCCACCTGTTTTCTTTTTGGAGAATCCGGATTAGAATTTAAAACAAATCCTTCTCCTAAAAAAAGTTGATTTTGTACCATTGCTTTCTCCCACCAATTATATTAAACCTCAATTTTTACCTATTATTTCTCACAAAAAATAGTATACTGAATACTTCTGGCTCTTTTCCCTTTCTCCCCATTTAAGTATGACCAAAACATAAGATATAACTTCTTTCCACCCAGCACTCCTATTTGAACAGGCCAGCACATTCCGGTACCATTATCCCTAAAATTAAAACACTGCAAACAAATTATATCTTCCTCAAAATCACCATCTATTCTCGACTCGCTCTGTTCATCTTCCTTAAATTCCATTTTAAGAGTAAATTGAAAACCATTATCAGCTGCAATTTCTATCGTAAAATCTTTATCTTCTCCAAACAAAAACGCTGTTCCTGTACTTATTATATTACATTCACCCGAACTTAAATTAACTTGCATTATTCCTCCTATTAAACCATATCCAAAACAGCAAACATACAAACGCACGTTCTAAGCCACTATTTCTATTATAGTGTAATTTATATGTACTTACAATACCTTCTCTTCTACAGATATCGCTTCATCTTTTTACAAAAATATAAACAGCAGCGGATACCTTTTCTACCAAAACCGCCAAACTAGCTATGTTTACATATGTGTCAACTTCAGTTTATTACCTTTATCATCATAGCAAGAAACCTTGCCTCGTGCAAATAAAAAAAAGGACGAAGAATCTCTTCCTCGTCCTCATATACTCACATAATATTAATTATTTAAGAGTAACTTTTGCACCTTCAGCTTCTAATTTACCTTTGATATCTTCAGCTTCTTCTTTAGATGCACCTTCTTTTAATGTCTTAGGAGCGTTGTCAACTAAATCTTTAGCTTCTTTTAATCCAAGACCTGTAGCTTCACGTACTACTTTAATAACTTTAACTTTGTTTGGACCAACTTCTGTTAATTCAACGTCGAATTCTGTTTTTTCTTCAGCTGCTTCTGCAGGACCTGCTGCTGCTACAACAACACCTGCTGCTGCGGATACACCGAATTCTTCTTCACAAGCTTTTACTAAATCATTTAATTCTAATACTGTTAACTCTTTGATTGCATCAATTAATTCCTGAGCTGTTAATTTTGCCATTTTAATTTACCTCCGTTTTGGTTTTGTTTTCTAAAATCATTATTTGTTAGTTCTTAAGCTTCTACTGGAGCTTCTTCTGCCGGTGCTTCTTCAGCTACAGGTGCTGGGCATGCAGATGCGCCACCTTTTTCTGCTAACTGATTCATGACACGAGCAAAGTTGGTGATAGGAGACTGTAAGCTTCCAAGTAATTTGGAAATAAGTTCTTCTCTGGAAGGAATCTGAGCGATAGACTGCATTCCTGCTGCGTCATATACAAGTCCTTCTACTACACCGGCTTTGATTTCTAATGCTTTTGCATCTTTTGCAAATTTAGCTAAGATTCTTGCAGGTGCTGTTGCATCTGTTGTAGAAATAGCTACTGCACTTGGTCCTTCTAAGTATGGAGCAAGTCCTTCGAAATCTGTTCCTTTGAACGCGAAGTTCATCATTGTGTTCTTGTAAACCTTGTAAGTAACACCTGCTTCACGAAGCTGTTTACGAAGATTTGTATC
>JAFZGJ010000076.1 GCA_017555455.1 Lachnospiraceae bacterium | reverse complement strand
TGGGCTTTTTGATGCATGTTTATTTAAATTAAATGGAAGTATCAAAAAAGGATTCCGAACCGGAATCCCTTAGGGTTTGTGTATAAAATTTACTCATTTAATAAATATTCCAACAGAATATTTGTGGTACCAAGCATACCATCTAAGTGGGTTCTTTCCATGCCGTGGCTGCAATAAACTGCCATACCAAAGGCAGCGGCGCGAAGATTATTTCCGGCACGCATAGCGGCATTGGCATCGGTTCCGTAGCGATAAAATACATCTAAGGCATACTTAGTATCGGTAGCTTTGGCGCATTCTACCAAACGGTTGGTTAGTGTGTAATCATAAGGTGAAGCGTTATCTTTTGCGCAAATGCTTACAGAATGTTCGTTGCCTTCTAAATCGGGACCGATTAAGCCGATATCTATAGCTAAATATTCGGATACGCCATCAGGAATATAAGTTCCGCCGAATCCGATTTCTTCATTATAAGGAATAGCAAAAATAATATCGTGTACCGGTTGCAAGTTGTTTTCTTTTAAGTATTTCAAAACAGAGAAAACGCAGGCAATGGCACCTTTGTCGTCAATAAAACGGGACTTTAAATAATCGTTTTCTGTTAACTGCATTCTGGGGCCTATGGATACAAAATCTCCGTTAGAAATTCCCAAAGCCTGAACCTCTTCTTTGGAAGAAATATCTTGGTCTAAAATGATCATCATGGTAGATTCGTTTCGTTCCAAGCTTCTGGCATCTTCAAAGACATGAACGGAATGGGATTGGCAAGCAAAGAGACCGGAATATTTTCTGCCATCTCTGGTGTGAACATATACAGTTTCACCTTCTAAATTATTAAAATTGCAGCCACCCAGCTGGCGTACACGTAGTTTTCCGTCTTTTTCGATTTTGTACACCATCATGCCAAGAGTATCTGCATGGGCACCTACCATAATTGTCTTTTCCGGATTTTTTCCTGGAACGGTAATATAAGTGGTGGAGCGGTTGTCGCGGGCTACGGACAAGCCAAGTTCCTGAGCCATTTCTTCCAAAACAGGATTTAATTCTACATAATATCCTACAGGGCTGGGTACGTTGATGATTCTTTTAAAGGAATCGATTAAGTATTGTTTGTCGATGTTGTATTTCATATTGGAATCTCCTTTTGCTTTGATTATGTTTGCTGTTAAATTAATGATAAAAGCGGATTGAACTATAGTAATGGCAGGATTAATATGCTAAGAAGTATTCCTGTTGATTTGAATTTGATTTAAATAGCATATTTAAATTAGAAATAACCTAATTCGTCCGCTTGTGATTTCATTGATAGAATGAATTTTAACAGAAAAAGCAGATGAAAGAAATAGATGGGTTAAAATTATCGGCTATTGGAAGAATTGTTCAAGGGTAAATAGTATGTATGAGCAGATGAATTGCGAAAATAAGAAAAAATATCTGTAAACTGTATAGTATTGGAATAAAAATACAGTGAAAAACAGATTGAAAACCTAAAATCATGCTTTCAATCTGTCTAAGTAAAGTTATGATATTCAGATATTTGTCAGGAAAATAACGTTTCAAAAATTCATGGAAGAAGTTAAGGGGGCAAATTTTTCTTGAAAATGCTTTTGCTAATGTTAATGGTCTAATATCTTCCACAAAAATTCCGGTTGATTGTTGATAATCAAGTGTTCCGGGAAGTTACATTCTTCCAGAAGTGGAAGCACATATTTAATATTGCCGACATTTTTTGCTCCGTGACTATCGCTGGAGAGCAGAACCGGCAGCTCCAGTTGTTTGCAAAGTTTTAAAATTTTTCGGCAATTTTCCTGTCCGCCTACACGGTAGGCATCGGGCATTAAAGAACCATTATTGATTTCCGGGTAAACTTCTTTTTCTTTTGCGATGGTAAGCAGGCGCTCAAAGTCTACGGGAAAACGGGCGTCGTCAATATGACCTAAGAAAGTTACTTTTGGATGCTCCATGGCATTGACATAAGCCTGGGTTAGATCGCGATGTTCATATGGGGTTAAAGTAGGCGGATGGATGCTGACTAATGCATAATCCAGACCGGATAAAACATCGTCATTTAAATCCAAGGTTCCGTCAGGGGAGATAATATTTACCTCGGCGCCGTATAGGATATGAATGCCAAAACGCTTGCGGTTTGCCAGTTTTAAACTCCGGAAATAAGAAGGTTTTACGGAGCCGGCAGTGGCAGGTCCGTGTTCGGAAATGCCTAAAACCTGAATACCTGCAGCTGCGGCCGCTTTTGCCATATGAGTGATGGTATCTGTGGAACCATGACCACTGCTGATGCTGTGGGTGTGTAAATCTATTAATATAGTAGAATCTCCTGAATTGTTTTTGGAAAATTCTGTTGTAGTAGAATGTACCAATGAGGATGTACATTGGGTAGGTAAGGTTGACATAAAACACCTCGCTGTTTTGTGTAAATTGTATATAAAATGTAAAAAAAACATCATTTTGTTGTATTTATCACCCGAAATGATAAAAAACAAAAAAATCTTTTTATCATTATAACCTATAAATGTGGATTTTCCAATAACTATTTTATGAAAAACAAAAACAAAACAACAAAAACCAACACTCAAAGGCTTAAAAACCACATAAAACTAAAAAATATGGAAAAAAGCATGAGAAATTAAAAATAAAAAATGTTGTTTTGTGTTGACTTAATGAAAGAAACATACTATAATCAATCTATCGGAATAGTTATAATTGTCTTTTTTAGGCAAGGAGAGGTAGAAATATGGAAAATAAGCAAAGAATCATTCAGGAACTGGTTCCTGGGAAACAGATTACTTTAGCGCACATTATTGCCAATCCGGACCCGATTATGTATGGCAAGTTGGGATTAGACCCTAAAGTGGAATATTCCAAATCGGCCATCGGAGTATTAACTGTAAGCCCTGCTGAAACGGCTATTATTATGGCTGACATAGGTATGAAATCTGCAGGGGTTGAGTTAGGGTTTGTGGATCGTTTTTCCGGCTCTGTAATTGTAACCGGCAGTGTGTCAGAAGTAGAGGCTTCCGTAGAAGCTATTTTACAATATGTAAAAGATACTTTGGGATATGCGGTTACACCGATTACAAGAACTTAGGACTATCATCAGATATGAAAAAGATTATTTTGATAGGACGCAGTGAAGCAGGAAAAACAACATTAACGCAGGCATTGAAAGGTGAGACGATTACATATAAAAAGACACAATACATAAATCATTATGACGTAATCATCGATACCCCGGGAGAGTATCTTCAGACAGGAAAGCTTGGCAGAGCATTGGCTTTATACTCATATGAAGCTGATGTGGTAGGTCTTTTGGCATCAAGTACGGAACCTTTTTCATTATATCCACCGAATATTACCTGCCTGGTAAACAGGGATGTGATTGGAATTGTGACCAAGATTGATAAAGAAGACGGTAATGCCCGGCTGGCTGCCGGTTGGTTAAAAAATGCCGGATGTACAACTATTTTCCATGTAAATTCTAAAACCGGAGAAGGAGTGGCCGATATTTTGGAATACTTGAGGGAACCGGGAGATGTAATGCCTTGGGAAAGACAAGACAAGTAACTGTTAATATGTATTTATTCAGAGAAGTGTAAACTCTGAATAACTATAAAAATTATCAACAAAAAGGAGATTTAAAAATGGCACTGAACGAATACGAAATTAAAAAAATGATGTGTGACGTAGGTAAAAGAATCTATGACCGTAACATGGTAGCAGCAAACGATGGTAACATCTCTGTAAAATTAAATGACAATGAATTCTTATGTACACCTACAGGTGTATCCAAAGGTTTCATGACACCTGATTATATCTGTAAAGTAGATGCACAGGGAAATGTTATTCAGGCTAACAAAGGTTTCAAACCATCTTCAGAAATCAAAATGCATATGAGAGTATATGCTAAGAGACCTGACGTAGGAGCTGTAGTTCATGCTCATCCTACATTTGCAACAAGCTTTGCAATTGCAGGTATTCCTTTAACACAGCCAATCATGCCTGAAGCTGTTATCGCATTAGGTTGCGTTCCGATCGCTCCTTACGGATGTCCTTCTACAATGGAAATTCCTGACAGATTAGAACCATACTTAGAATACTTCGATGCAGTATTACTTGAAAGCCACGGTGCTTTAACATGGTCTACAGACCTTATGGCTGCTTACATGAAAATGGAATCTCTTGAATTCTATGCAGAATTATTATACAAAGCTAAACAGCTTGGTGGACCAAAAGAATTCGACAAACAGCAGATCGAACAGTTATACGAAATTAGAAGAAAAATGGGTCTTCCAGGACGTCATCCTGCAAACCTCTGCTTAAACAAAGGTAAAGAAAACTGCCATAACTGTGGTGGAAACTGTGGTGGACACGGAAACGGAAGCTGCAAAGATGACAATGAAAAATTAGTAGCTGAAATTACACAGAAAATTTTAATGCAGTTAGGCAAATAAGAATATGAAAAATACAAAACTGGAAAGCATGATCAGTAAAGCTGCTGAAGGTGCCATTTTAAAAGAAATGATGACCTTGGAAGTGGCGGTAAAATTGATTGAAGCTGTAGAAAAAAAGGCGACAGAAATGGGACTTGCGGTAGTAGTGGCGGTTTCAAACGCAGCAGGACGACCAATAGCAGTTCATTGTATGGATGGTGCCTATCACGGAAGTTTTGATGTTGCAATAAACAAAACCTTCACCTCTACAGCTTTCCAGATGTCAACAGCAAAACTGGCAGATTTATGCCGTCCCGGGGAATCACTGTATGGACTACAGTTTTCTAATGACGGGAAAGTAATGATTTTAGGCGGAGGCGAACCTTTGAAGATTGGAAGTACCATGATTGGTGCATTAGGGGTATCAGGAGCAAGTGCTGAAGACGATTCGTATTTGGCAGCTTTTGGAGCAGCCGCTCTTAAGGAGGTAATAACATGTCTGTAGATGAACGCATGGTACACGACATTGTACAAAAAGTCGTAGCCAATATGCAGATTACAGGAGAAGTTTCCGGCATGCGTGGTGTGTTTAAAGATATGAACGATGCGATTAATGCTTCTATCGAAGCACAGAAAAAAGTGCAGGTTATGTCTTTAGATCAGAGAGAAAAGATTATTACTAACATTCGTAGAAAAACACGTGAAAATGCTGAACTTTTAGCTAACATGGGTGTTAATGAAACAGGTATGGGTAATGTTGGAGATAAGATTTTAAAACATCATCTTACTGCAGATAAGACACCGGGTACAGAAGTAATCACCACAACCGCTTGGTCTGGTGACAGAGGACTTACTTTAGTAGAAATGGGACCTTTTGGTGTTATTGGTGCTATCACACCGGCAACCAACCCATCCGAAACAGTAATCTGTAACAGCATTGGTATGTTAGCAGGTGGTAATACAGTAGTATTTAATCCACATCCAAATGCAAAGAAAACAACAATTTATACAATTAATATGATTAACGAAGCTTCCTTGGAGGCAGGTGGACCGGATAACATCGCAGTTACTGTTGAAGTTCCAACAATGGAAACAAGTAACATTATGATGAAACATCCATCTATTCACTTGTTAGTAGCAACAGGTGGTCCTGGGGTAGTAACCGCAGTTCTTTCTTCCGGTAAGAGAGCAATCGGTGCCGGTGCAGGTAATCCACCTGTATTAGTAGATGAAACTGCAGATGTAAGAAAGGCAGCAAAAGATATCATCAATGGATGTACTTTTGATAACAACCTTCCTTGTATCGCTGAAAAAGAAATCGTTGCAGTAGATAGTATTGCAGATGAATTAATGAACTATATGATTTCTGAAAACGGTTGCTATTTAGCAAGCAAAGAAATCCAGGATAAATTAGTAAATACAGTATTTACTCCCAAAGGAGCTCTTAACAGAAAATGCGTAGGTAGAAGTGCACAGGCACTCTTAGCAATGGTAGGTGTTAATGTAGGACCGGAAATCCGTTGCATCGTATTTGAAGGACCAAAGGAACATCCATTAATTGAAGAAGAATTAATGATGCCAATCTTAGGTATGGTTCGTGTTAAGAACTTCGAAGAAGGTGTGGAAGCAGCAGTTTGGTTAGAGCATGGCAACCGTCATTCTGCTCATATCCATTCTAAAAATGTAGATCATATTACTACATACGCAAAAGCATTGGATACAGCAATCTTAGTTAAAAACGGTCCTAGCTACGCAGCATTAGGATTCGGTGGAGAAGGTTATTGTACATTTACAATTGCTTCCAGAACAGGAGAAGGCTTAACAGCAGGACACAGCTTTACAAAGAGCAGACGTTGTACCATGTCTGACAGCCTTTGCATCAGATAATAAAAGGAGAATAAGATCATGGCAGTAAGAGAACAGGATGTGGAATTAATCGTTAGACAAATCCTGAGCGAAATGGGAACAAAAGCAGCAGCTCCTGTGACAGCTCCAAAAGCAGCTGGTGGTGCTATTCCTAAAAAAGCTCGTGTAGCTATGCTTACAGAATTAGGTAAATTCGAATTACAGGAACATGAAATCCCTGCATTAGGAGATGATGATATTCTTGTAAAAGTTGAAGGATGTGGTGTATGTGGTACAGATGCTCACGAATTCAAAAATGACCCATTTGGTTTGATTCCGGTTGTTTTAGGACATGAAGGAACCGGTGAAATCGTTGCAATGGGTAAAAATGTTAAAAAAGACTCTGCAGGAAAAACTTTAAGCGTTGGTGATAAAGTTGTTACCTGTATGATTTTTAAAGATAACCCGGATATCACAATGTACGATTTGAACAAACAGAACGTTGGTGGAGCAGACGTTTACGGATTACTTCCGGATGACGATATTAAATTCAACGGATGGTTTGCAGATTATATCGTAGTACGTGGTGGTTCTACAATCTTTAACGTAAGTGACTTAGATTTAGATTCCAGAATTTTAATTGAAGCTTGTGCAGTATTAATCCATGCTGTTGAAAGAGCAAAAACAACTGGAATTCTTCGTTTCAACAGCCGCGTAGCTGTACAGGGATGTGGACCAATCGGGTTGATTTGTATCGCTATCCTTCGTACTATGGGTGTTGAAAACATTACAGCGGTTGATGGAAACCAGAAGAGACTTGATTTTGCTAAGAGAATGGGTGCAAATAAGACAGTTAACTTTATGGAACATCAGGGAATTGAAGCTTTAACTAAAGCTGTAGAAGATTCTTTCGATGGACATTTAGCAGACTTTGCATTCCAGTGTACAGGAAATCCAAAAGCACATGCTAATATTTACAAATTCATCCGTAACGGCGGCGGTCTTTGTGAATTAGGATTCTTCATCAACGGTGGAGATGCAGTTATTAATCCACACTTTGACTTATGTGCAAAAGAAATCACATTAGTTGGTTCTTGGGTATACACATTAAGAGATTATGCTACAACCTTTGATTTCTTAAAGAGAGCAAAAGGAATTGGACTTCCATTAGCAGAATTAATTACTGACAGATATCCATTGGAAGAAATCAATGAAGCATTAAAGAAGAACCTGGAAATGACAGGTCTTAAGGTTGCAGTTATCAATAAATAAAGATAATTCAGAGAGGGATACACAATGGGAAATCTGAACAATCAGGAAGCGGTAGGTTTATTAGAAGTATTTGGCCTGGTTTGTGCTTTCCTTGCAGCAGATGCCGGATGTAAAGCGGCAAATGTAAGATTGGAAGTATTCGATAAGAATAAACCGGGTAATGCAGATGCTTTACCGGTACCACTCTTGGTGACTGTGAAATTCAGAGGAAGTGTTGCAGATGTGGAAGAAGCTATGAGAGCGGCAGAAGCAGTTGCAAAAGCACATGCAGGAGTAGTATCCAAGCACATTATTCCAAGACCTACAGCTGACACCGAGAAAATGTTAAAAGTCAGCGCACTTGATAAAAATTAGGAAAAAGAAATTAGCTATTAAGGAGGATTAATAATGGCACAGGAAGCATTAGGAATGGTTGAAACAAGAGGACTTACAGCAGCAATTGACGCAGCAGACGCTATGACAAAAGCAGCTGAAGTAACATTAGTAGGAACAGAAAAAATCGGTTCCGGATTAGTAACAGTTATGGTACGTGGAGACGTAGGAGCTGTTAAAGCAGCTGTAGAAGCTGGCGAAAGCGCAGCAAGCAAACTTGGCGAATTAGTAGCTACTCACGTAATTCCAAGACCACATGGTGATGTAGAAAAAATCCTTCCAAAATTTAAATAAATTTTAGGACATTCTATAAAACTTATTAAAGGAGAACCGGCATGGGTAAGGCATTAGGATTCATTGAAATCACAGGTGTCGTAGCAGCGATGGATGCTTTAGACATTATGTGTAAAGCGGCAAATGTATCGCTTGCTACCTGGGAACGTAAATTAGGTGGAAGGCTGGTTACTCTGGTTGTGGAAGGAGAAGTTGATGCAGTGAGAGCAGCTGTAGAAGCAGCTAGCGAAAACGCAATTAAAAAACCGGCAGCAACAGGAATTCTTCCGAATCCACATCCGGAAATTCATAAAATGGTGGAATTATCCGCAAGCCGTTTTAAAGGAAAACCTGAACCTTCAAGCGATTCAAAGATGCTAGGACAGGATCCACCGGACTTCGTTCCAAAAGACAAGTAAAAAATAATCAATCAGCGACCGGGGACGCGGAAGCATCCCCGCGCTAAACTAATAAATGGAGGAAAATATTATGGCATTAGAAGCATTAGGAATGGTTGAAACCAGAGGTTTAGTTGCAGCAATCGAAGCAGCAGATGCAATGTGTAAAGCAGCTAACGTAACATTAGTAGGAACAGAAAAAATCGGTTCCGGATTAGTAACAGTTATGGTTCGTGGAGACGTAGGAGCTGTTAAATCTTCTGTAGAAGCTGGAGAAAATTCCGCTCGTTCTTTAGGCGAAGTTATCGCTACACACGTAATCCCAAGACCACACGGCGATGTTGAATGTATTTTACCAGTAGTAAAATAGTTTAATTTAACAACTATCAAAGAGGGATGGTGTGAATCTTGAGTAGTTATGGAAATGTAGAAGAAATTACCAGAATGGTATTACAGGCAATGGAAAGTAATCAGACAAAAAAAGCTGAATTTAAGGTGCCTGTAGGAATATCTGCAAGACACATTCATTTAACCCAGGAACATGTAGAAAAATTGTTTGGTAAAGGCTATCAGCTCACTAAGAAAAAAGAGCTTATGGGTGGACAGTTTGCATCTAATGAACAGTGTACAATCGTTGGTTTAAAACTTCGTGCAATTGAAAATGTTCGTATCTTAGGACCTGTTAGACCTAGCTCTCAGGTTGAGATTTCTGCAACAGATGCACGTACATTAGGTATTAAAGCACCTACAAGACAGTCCGGTGACACAGCCGGTTCTGCACCTATTGCATTGGTAGGACCAAAAGGGGCAATTTATCTTGAAGAAGGTTGTATCGTAGCAGCAAGACATATTCATTTATGTCCGGAAGATGCAGCAGCAGCCGGATTGAAGGATAACGATTTCGTTACTGTACGTATGGGAAATGAAAGAGGCGCCTTGTTAGATAACGTGAAGATTCGTGTACATGAATCATTCACAACAGAAATGCACATTGATACTGATGAAGCAAATGCTTGTCAGGTAAAACAAGACGAATTAGCAGCAATCATGCTTTAAAGAAGTGCTATCAATCATCGGAGAGCTGGTGTACCCGTACACCGGCTTATCCGTGTATTGAAGAGGCAAAAAAGGGGAGTAATTATCATGATTATCGGAAAAGTTGTGGGAAGCTTATTTTCTACGAGAAAAAGTGAAAAATTAGTGGGAAACAAATTTATGATTGTTGAACCGGTAGCAAATTATACAGGAGCCGGAAGTCGTCTGGTTGCAATTGACATCATTGGTGCAGGAATCGGGGAATATGTGTTAGTGGCACAGGGGAGTGCGGCCAGAATCGGATGTGATATGGCAGATGCACCGGTAGATGCAGCAATTGTGGGCATCATTGATGAAGGACAGGATTGGAGCAAATAGATATGCGAATCGATGAACTTAAAAGTATTGCAAGAGAAAATGGTGTAGTAGGTGCCGGTGGAGCCGGTTTCCCAGCATATGCTAAAATGACAGACAAGGCCGACACAGTAATTTTAAACTGTGTAGAATGTGAGCCATTATTAAAGCTTCATAGACAGTTATTGGCAGCTCATACAGAGGAAATCATAGGTATGTTAGATGAAGTAAGAGAAGCCTTTGGTGCCAAGGAAGCTGTAGTAGGAATTAAAAGTGAATATGTAACTACAATTAAAGCAGTGGAAGCAGTTTTAGACAAATTTCCAAAAGTAAGAATTTGTGCATTAAAAGCGGCTTATCCAATGGGTGATGAAGTAGTTTTAATTTACGAAGCCACCGGAAGAGTTATTAAACCGGGCGGACTTCCAATAGATGAGAATGTAGTGGTGTATAACGTTGAAACTATGTATAACTTATACGAAGCAGCTTACAACAATACACCTGTATCCAACAAGTTAGTATCTATCGTAGGTGAAATTGATAATCCGGTTACCGTAAGAGTTCCTCTTGGAACTTCTGTAAAGGATACTATCGCAATGGCAGGAAAACCAACAGTAAAAGATCCTGCATATGTAATGGGTGGTCCAATGATGGGACGTTTGGGAACAGATGATACCGTGATTACAAAGACAACCAACGCGATTATTATTTTACCTTCCGACCATAAACTTGTGGCTAAAATGAATAAAAATCTGTCAATTGAAAAGAAGAGAGCATCTTCTTCCTGTTGTCAGTGTAGAACATGTACAGACCTGTGTTCCAGACATGCGTTGGGACATCCGATTGAACCTCATAAATTAATGAGAGCAGTGGCTAACAATGATACCAGCGATTTGAGTGTATTTACAAATTCAGCATACTGTAGCGGATGTGGTATATGTGAAAATTATGCATGTCCACAGGGATTATCTCCAAAATCCATTATTCAGGAATTCAAAGCAGGGTTAAGAGGAGCAGGCATCAAGATTGAAAAAGTGGAACCTGCACCGGTAGAAGAGGATAGAGAATACAGAAAACTTCCTGTACATAGACTTGCAGCGAGACTTGGATTAGAAAAATATGATAAAGCAGCACCATTTAATGATGATGTGCAGGTAAGCAAAAAAGTAAAAATTCCGGTTAGTCAGCATATTGGTGCTCCTGCAATGCCAATCGTAAGTAAAGGCGATGTAGTAAGTGCAGGACAGAAAATTGCAGAAGCAAGAGAAGGCTTGAGTGTAGCAATCCATTGTTCTATCGATGGAGTAGTTGATAAAGTTACAGAACGTGAAATTATAATTAAAGCTAAGTAATTAATTAACTATGTAGAGAATAAGTAAATAAGAAAGGTAAAGAAACATGGCTAGAGCAATTGGTATGGTGGAACTTACAACAGTATCCACAGGATTTAAAGCAGCAGATGATATGTCAAAAGCAGCAGATGTTGATATTTTACAGGCGGAAGTTACTTGTCCGGGTAAATTCGTAGTTTTAATAGCAGGTGATTTAAGTGCGGTTAGAGCATCTGTAGATTCTGTAAAAGGAAGATACGGTGATAAAGTTATTGATACTTTTGTATTAGGTAACCCACATGATTCTATTTTCCCTGCGATTTATGGAACAAATCAGGTAGAAAAAATTGAAGCATTAGGAATTCTTGAATGCTATGATGTATCTGCATTAATTGTAGCAGCAGATCATGCGGCAAAAACTGCTATTGTAGATTTATTAGAATTAAGACTTGCAAAAGGTATGTGTGGAAAGAGTTATATGACTCTTACAGGTAGTGTATCTGCAGTACAGGCAGCTATTGACAGAGCGAAAGCAGAATCTGCAGACAGAGGAATGTTCTTAGATAGTTCTGTTATTGCACGCCCATCAGATAAATTAATGAAACACATCATGTAAAGGGTGAACAAGGATGCTTGCGGTAGAGCGACGAAAACTGATTTTGGAAAAGGTTCACGCAGAGAAAAAGGTAATTGTAAGTGAACTGAGTAAGGAATTTGAGGTTTCAGAAGAAACCATCAGACGAGATTTAGACAAGATGGCTGATGAAGGCCATGTTATTAAGAGCTACGGCGGCGCGGTAATTAATGAAATTGGTAGTATTGATCTTCCCTTTAATGTAAGATGGAAAGCTAATTCTGTGGGAAAACAGAAAATTGCGGATTTAATTAATAAAGAAATAAAAGATGGGGAACGTATTTTTTTGGATGCGTCCACAACTGCAGTGTTTATTGCAAAGAATATTAAACAGAAAAAGCAGTTAACGGTAATTACCAATTCCATAGAGAATTTATTAGAATTATCAGATGTTTCCGGTTGGGATATTATCTCAACCGGAGGAATTTTAAAAGCCGGTTCCATGTCACTATTAGGAAACAGAGCAGCCCAGTCCATTGAAAGATATAATGCAGATAAAGTATTTTTATCATGTAAAGGTGTGGATTTGGTGAAAGGTGTTACTGAAAGTCATGATGAAACCGCAAGTATAAAACAAAGCATGATAGAATCTGCAAAAAAGGTATATTTGACAGTAGATTCATCAAAATTTGATAACGTGGCTTTTTCTATTATCTGTCCGCTATCGAGAATCGATGTGATAGTAACAGATAAAAAGCCGGATGCAAAGTGGATAGAAACTTTTAGAAAATTAAATATCCAGTGTTTGTATCCAAAAGAAATATAAGAAAGGAATAAGGAAGTTATGAATATTTATAATGCTACTCCGATAAAGAAATCAGACCGTATAAAAAAATTGGTTGATCATTTATACGCAAAAATGCCGGAGATTGAAGCAGCAAGAGCGGAGCTGATTACAGAGTCTTATCAGTCTACTGAGGGACAGCCGGTAATTATGAGAAAAGCCCGTGCTTTTGAGCATATTTTAAAGCATCTTCCTATTATTATCAGACCGGAGGAATTAATTGTAGGTAGTACTACGATTGCTCCCAGAGGATGTCAGACTTATCCTGAATTTTCCTATGATTGGCTGGAGGCAGAATTTGAAACTGTAGAAACACGTAGTGCCGATCCTTTCTATATTGCAGATGAAACCAAGAAAAGATTGTTAAAGGCAAATGCTTACTGGAAAGGAAAAACTACCAGTGAGTTGGCTTCTTCTTATATGGCAGAGGAAACTCATCGTGCCATGAAACATAACTTCTTTACACCGGGGAATTATTTCTATAACGGTGTTGGACACGTAACCGTTCAATACGAAGAAGTATTGAGTGTTGGGTTAAAGGGCGTGAAGGCAAGAGCACAGAAAGAGATGGACAGCTGCCAGTTTGGTGATGCAAATTACTCCACAAAAATGCGTTTTTTGGAAGCTGTCATCATTTCATGTGATGCGGTAATTAACTATGCAAAGCGTTATTCTGTGTTAGCAAATGAAATGGCAGAAAAAGAAAGTAATGCAGTAAGAAAAGCAGAACTTTTAACTATTGCAGAAGTTTGTAATAAAGTTCCGGAAAATCCGGCAGAAAGTTTTCAGGAAGCTTGTCAGTCTTTCTGGTTTATCCAGCAGGTACTTCAGATTGAATCCAGTGGACATTCCATTTCACCGGGACGATTTGACCAGTACATGTATCCTTATTATGAAAAAGGAATTAAAGCAGGAACTTTAACCCGTGAATATGCACAGGAATTAATTGATTGTATTTGGGTTAAGTTAAATGATTTAAATAAATGTCGTGATGCAGCCAGTGCAGAAGGTTTTGCAGGCTACTCTCTGTTCCAGAATTTAATTGTTGGTGGACAGACTGTAAAAGGAAGAGATGCTACTAACGATTTATCTTTTATGTGCATCACAGCAAGTGAACATGTATTTTTACCAATGCCATCCTTATCAGTTCGTGTATGGCATGGTTCCAGTCAGGATTTATTAATGCGTGCTGCAGAACTTACCAGAACCGGTATAGGTCTTCCTGCATATTATAATGATGATGTTATTATCCCTGCACTTGTGAATCGTGGAATTAAGATGGAAGAAGCCAGAAACTATAACATTATCGGTTGTGTAGAACCTCAGGTTCCGGGAAAAACCGAAGGTTGGCATGATTCAGCATTCTTCAATATGTGTCGTCCGTTAGAAATGGTATTTTCCAATGGATACGACAAAGGTGAAGTAGCAAGTATCCAGACAGGTGATGTTGAAAGTTTCCAGACTTTTGAAGAATTCTTTGAAGCATATAAGAAACAGATGGAATATAACATTGAACTCATGGTTAATGCTAACAATGCTATTGATATTGCTCATGCACAGTTAGCACCATTGCCATTCGAATCCTGTTTGGTAGATGACTGTATGAAACGTGGTATCAGCCTTCAGGAAGGTGGAGCAATTTACAACTTTACCGGTCCTCAGGGATTTGGTATTGCTAACGTTGCAGACTCTTTGTATACCATTAAGAAATTAGTATATGATGAGAAGAAAGTTACCATGGGCGAATTAAAGAGAGCCCTTGAGTTAAACTTTGGAAAAGGTTTAGATGCAATTACAGCCGGTGAAATTGCAATGGATGTTGCGAAAGCACTTGCAAAAGAGGGAAAAACAGTAACTCCTGATATTTTACAGGCAACCATTCAGTCCGTAATGGAAATGGAATTACCGGAAGAACAGAAGAAACGTTTTGAAGAAATTCATGAAATGATTTTGGAACTTCCAAAATACGGTAATGACATTGATGAAGTAGATGAATTGGCAACAGCTGCAGCTTATGTTTATACAAGACCTTTGGAAAACTATAAGAATCCACGTGGAGGAATTTTCCAGGCAGGTTTATATCCGGTATCTGCTAACGTACCGTTAGGTGCCCAGACGGGAGCAACACCGGACGGAAGACTGGCACATACACCGGTAGCCGATGGAGTAGGACCTACTTCCGGCTATGATGTGAGCGGACCAACAGCATCTTGTAACTCTGTTGCAAAATTAGACCATGCCATTGCAAGTAACGGTACATTGTTTAATATGAAGATGCATCCAACAGCTATGGCGGGACAGAAGGGATTGGAAAGTTTCATTGATTTAATCCGCGGATATTTCGACCAGCAAGGTATGCATATGCAGTTCAATGTAGTTGACAGAGAAACACTTTTAGATGCCCAGAAACATCCTGAAAAATATAGTGGTTTAATTGTTAGGGTAGCCGGTTATTCCGCACTCTTTACCACACTTTCCAAGTCTTTACAGGATGATATTATTAAGAGAACAGAACAGGCAGAAGGCCGATAAGAAAGGGGAATGGATAACATGAATGATTATATGAATGTTAAGGGAAGAATATTTGATATTCAGAGATACTCCATTCATGATGGTCAAGGAATCAGAACCATCATTTTCTTAAAAGGCTGTGCCCTTAGATGTAAATGGTGTTGTAATCCGGAATCCCAGTCTTTTGAAATTGAAACCATGACAATTAACGGTAAGTCGAAAGTAATGGGAAAAGATGTTACGGTGGCAGAAGTTATGGAAAACGTAAAAAGAGACCTTCCGTATTACAGACGTTCCGGTGGAGGAATTACTTTATCCGGTGGTGAATGTTTGTTACAGCCTGAATTTTCGGTAGGATTACTTAAAGCAGCCAAAGATATTGGTGTTAGTACTGCTATTGAAAGTATGGCGTTTGCAAAATATGAAACCATAGAAAAGTTCTTACCATATCTGGATACTTATTTAATGGATATCAAGCATATTGATTCTGACAAGCACAAAGAATTTACCGGACAGGAAAATCGTCAGATGTTAGAAAATGCAGTACGGGTTGCTATGAGTAAACAAACAGAATTAGTGATTCGTGTACCGGTAATACCGGGATTCAATGATACGGAAAAAGAATTGCTGGATATTGCGCAGTTTGCTGATAACTTACCGGGAGTAAGAAAAATACATATTCTTCCCTATCATGCATACGGAAGAGGAAAATATGAAGGACTTGGCAGAGAGTATCCTATGGGAGATGTAAAAGGACCAGGTGACAGTCAAATGCAGGCGTTTAAGGAGATGATTGAAAGTAAAACATCTTTACACTGCTATATTGGTGGTTAAATAAATATTATAATTTAGGGATAACATTCTTTAGAAGGTTATCCCTTACTTTTAAAATGCGGAGGTGGTAATATGTACCAGTTTACAGAAGATTGTTTAATTGGAGTAGAACAAATTGATAATGAGCATCGCAGACTTTTTGAACTTGTGAATGAAACAGCAGATTTGTTGATGAAAGATACAGTAAATCGTAATGATGTTACTAAATTATTTACTGAGTTGAACGAATATGCTGTATTACATTTCAGACATGAAGAAGAATATATGCAGGAGGTTAATGATCCGGAATTACCAAGACAGAAAGAGATGCATCAGGCATTTGTGTCTAAGTTAAAAGAAATTGAACTTGGGGACATAAAATCTACAGACGATAAAGAAACCGTAAAAAATATTTTGGAATTTGTTGCCCGTTGGTTATTCTCACACATTTTAAGCAGCGATACCATGATTGGTGTATTTCAGAAAATGGATGCGAAGAATGAAGAAACGAAAGATCCATTTGCATTTACTGACGAATATCGTACAGGTATAGAAATTGTTGATGAAGAACACGAAGAATTATTCCATATTATTAGAAGAGCCAATGATTTAATTACAGAAGAATTGCTTCATGATAAATATGATGAAATTATGAGTGTTTTAGACGAACTTCGAAATTACACAATTAAGCATTTTGCAGACGAAGAAGAGTATATGGTAAGCATTAATTACAACGGATTAGATGCTCAGAAGAAAACTCATGAAATGTTTGTAGATAAGTTAAATGACATTAATTTGGATGATTTAGATGATAATCAGCAACAATACCTCATTGAATTAGTTGATTTCCTGTTGATGTGGTTGGTAAATCATATCTTAAAAATGGATAAAAAGATTCCGCGTAAATAACCAAAAAAAGATTTCGATATATACTTATGTTCGCATCTGCGTGACATTGTATATATTCGAAATCTTTTTAATTTGCTTTGCAGATAAATTAAAATCCTAAATTTTCATTAACTAAAATAATATGGAATCTGTTAGAATGTCTGGAATATCTGGTAATTAAGAATTCGCAGCAAATGGTATCACGATTTTTGCAGTTTGCACAAGAACCGTTGATTTTACAAGGAATATCCAAAGGAAATCTTTGGGCATTAGTAGGTGCTGCAATATTTCTGGCACGGGAAATAGCAGAATCCACATCTTTTGCAATTTTGTTCATGCCTACAATCATAACAATATTTTTGGGTCCATAGGCAATGGCTGCAACACGGTTAGAATGTCCATCAATATTTACCAAAATACCATCTTCGGTCATGGCATTAGTACTGCATAAAAAGTAATCACATCCGAAAGTTTTAAGTTCTATGTCTCTTTTTTCTTCAGCTGTGGTACAAAGCTCACGGTTATAAATTGTATAATTGCCATTAATAACAGCATCTTTTAATCCGATTTCAGAAACAGATGCAGAGCCGCCCCAGCCAATGGAAGAGCCTTCCGGAATCAGTTCCAAAGCTTTTTGTAAAGCATCTTCTTTTGTTTCGGCATAATACCCGCACATATTGCGGGATTCTAATCCTTTGATGACTCTGTCTGCTAATAAGCGGTTTCTAGTTTTAATCATATTGTCACCCCATAAATAAAATATTCAAGTTGTTCCGGTTGTTTAAATAGAAACAATCATTTACAGTTTTCTGGTTCTATCTAATAAAGGAATGGATTTTTTAACTTTTTTAATTAAAGAATAAATTAAAGTATCTAATTGGTTGTCATCCAATGTTTCCCACTGACCGCCAATGGCTTTTTTAACTTCGGAAGCAGGTTTTTGTAAGAAAGCTAACATTTCATCGGTATCATATCCCTGCAATGCACTGATACCTTTTTCTTTTGCAAGATATACGGCAATACTTTCTAAAAGTTTTTGTTCATCCATTACAAACTGTTGTGCCTGCTTGTTTAAATCTTTTTCAAAGGCCATTTTTAAATCATTCCAATCTGCCATAATTGTTTCTCCTCATATGTAATTCTTACTATAATAATAGTGGATTTCTCCGTACTTCACATTTGTGAAACCCGCATTTCTATTATATTATAGCAATATAAAAATCGCAAGTTTACTTAATATTATTCACACGAATTTCTTCCCCGTAAATGATATCTGAAAACCAGGGGGAACGGATATCCGTAAGAACTTCCATGTCTTCGTTGGTGTATTGTAAAACGGTTTCTATGTCAGTAACAGAAGCTGCAACACCGATGAAACCGGTATCAAATACTTTTTCTTTGTCTAGAAGAGATTGGGATTCTCCACGTTTGGAAACTAAAATTGTGGGGAATGTGGCTGCGGTCATAATCCGTTGTTTATTATTTTCGGATTTACCGCTATATTCTTCTACATTGGTTAAAGTACTTCCGGCTTCGAAATTTTCGTCAATGAACCAAAGTTCATGTTGATGACCGGAATACATAATGGTAAGCTTCATTTGATTTAGGCGTTCTACCCATTGATCCTTGATATCGGCTACATAGTCATCCTGATTTTTTACAGTTAAAGGTATATGGCAGACAGCAATACGATAATCTATGCCCGTAGCATCAAATTCCCGGCCGGAATGAAACAGAATCTGATCTAAAAAAGCAGTTTGTTCTTCACGATATTGATCAAATTTTGAAATACCACAGTACTCTACAAAATCATCGCCGTGGTCTTCACCGATATCCAAAACAATGCCCCAAATATTTTGGAGACGGAAAGTGTAATAAAAATTTCCTTCTTTGGAACCTACATATCTGTGGAAATCTTTTGCCATAACCCCCTTGGTTTCGTGGTTTCCCCTGGCGTAGATAACAGGAATTTCTCCTTTTGTTATGTTTCCTGCCAGTGTGTGGAAGTTAAGCAAATCTTCCTCTCTATCAATCCAACTTACATTATCTCCAACAGAAATAAGAAAATCTAAATATTCACCAAAGTAATTGGCAGCTGCCAAAGGAGTTTTTTGGGTATTGTGTGTGTCTGCCAAGACATAGTAGTTTAAACCATCGGAGGTATCAACACCTTTCCAGGTGTGGGTTTCACTTAATGTTTCCCCCTGAAGAGAGCAATAGGGACCGCGAAGGTACATAGCTCTGGTATAAAGGGTGTATTCTCCGGCATTATCCAAAGCTTTCATGGGAACCGTAACTTTATGTATGATGCTTTCGGTATAGCGGTATCCGGCAAAGGTATCATTATATTCCACACCGTTAATAGTAATCCATGCTTCTCCTTTAGCTTTGGTAGTAAAAACAATTTGATACGTATCCTCTACGGCATAAACTACCGGAGTGGATGCAAAGCCGTTATTAAAAGAAAGATCAAATTTCCAAATAATACCGCCTATAAATAAAAGAAGCAGCATGAGGGACGGCATCCATTTTTTTCGGAACCAAGGCTCTTTGGGTAAATAAAACCAGAGAAACAGAATAACTCCGAGGCTACCCAGAAAAGCAACACCATATAAAAATTCCCGTATGAAATAGTGGGAGGCTTCAGTGGTTAAGGAGATAATATAGGCATCCAAGCCTAAAAATAAAATATTAACTGTTGCAGCAATAAATACTGGAAAACGAGGATATCTTCCCAGCATAGTGAGAATTACCATTCCCATGGCGGTAACGAATATTCCAAGAAGCAGTAGGTAAGGCATGGCATCAAAGGTGTACCGAATAATTCCCGACCACATGGAACGGATGGAAAAATAGCACAGCAGATTAAAAATTGCCAGTGCGGTCATAGAAATTAAAAATAGAGGCTTACATTGTTTTTTCATATACAGTCCTTCTTTCCTATCGTTATAAATAATTATACTTTGTTATAAAAATCATTCAAGTATGAATCATTATGGAGAGATGTTATTTGCTTTCAAAAAGGAAAAGAATATGATACTATATGGAGTAAAAGAGCCGGATTAAGAGAGAGCTCTTACGGAATTTAAACATAATAATAAAAGAAGCAGCAGGAAAAATGAAGCCAAAGCAGGAATATAGAAGAGTATCCGGCAAAGAAAGAAATTTTCAATATATTTTAACAAGAAAGCCGGTGAAAAATTTGAATATGAGAGTGAAGCCAAATGGGGAAATACATGTTTCCGCAAATCCTCTTGTGCCGGTGAAATATATAGATAAATTTGTACTGTCTTATGAACAGAGTTTAAGTAAAACCTTGGACAAATATGAAAAAATCCGTGCCAACACCTTGCAACCGTTACAGTATGTATCCGGTGAAAAGGTAAAGTTTTTGGGTGAAGAACTTCATTTGTTGGTAGAAGCGGCTCCTGTAGAAGGAGTGGATAAAATAGGTCAGTTTTTGTTTTTAAGAGTAAAGGATACCACAGATTTTACCAGAAAAGAAAAAATTATGAAAAAGTGGTTTTCTAAAATGCAGGTGGAGGTATTTTTAGAAATATGTAAGGAAATATATCCTATGTTTAAACCTTATGGGATAAAATATCCGTTGGTAAAAATCAGAAATATGAAATCCAGATGGGGCTCCTGCCAGCCTCAAAAACGAGTTATTACCTTAAACGGTAACATGATTGCGGCACCCAGGGAGGCTATAGAATATGTGGTTTTACATGAGTTTGCCCATTTTATTCACCCGAATCATTCTAAGGATTTTTATAGACTGGTGGAGAGCTTGATGCCGGATTGGAAAAAACGGAAGACAATGCTGCAAGGTGCGGAGGTAGAGTAAATGAAACGTGATATAGATATCAAGGAAATTTCCGATGGGAAATTATATACAGCCAATGACATGGTAAAAACGGATTGTCATGATTGTATTGGCTGTTCTGATTGTTGTAGAGGAATGGGAAACTCTATTCTTTTGGACCCTATGGACATTTGGAGATTAACTGCCAATTTAAAAACAGATTTTAATGCGCTGTTAGAAAAATATGTAGAATTAGGGATGGTGGATGGTTTGATTCTTCCTAATTTAAAATTAGCCGGAGACGGCGAATCCTGTTCCTTTTTAAATGCACAAGGAAGATGCAGTATACATAGTTTTCGTCCGGGAATCTGCCGTTTGTTTCCCTTGGGAAGGATTTATGATGAAAATGGTTTTTCCTATTTTTTACAGGTACATGAATGTCCTAAAACGGATAAAACCAAGATTAAGGTGAAAAAGTGGTTGGGAATTTCTGATATAAAATCCTATGAAAAATATATTCTGGATTGGCATAATTTTGTAAATAAATGCGAAGAAGCATTAGAACAATTGGAAGACGGACAGAGAAAAATTTTGACCCTGTATATCCTAAAAACCTTTTATCAAACAACTTATCCGGAAACAGATTTTTATACAGAGTTTTATCAAAGATTAGAAAATGCAAAAGAGATGTTTGGTTTTTAAGCCAAGCATCTCTTTGTAAATTCTAAGACTGCTTTCTCATACTTGTCAGGAATCATGATATAGCTTAAACCATGTCCGGCTCCGGCAAAGGTTTCCAAAGTAATGTCTTTGGCACCGGAGTTTTGCATCAGTCTGCTCATTTCACAAGGAACCAGCTCGTCCTCATCTCCATGAAGAATTAAAATAGGAATTTCACAGGTTCTGATAGCTTCTATAGCAGAGCTTTCCAAAAGATTAAAGTGTCCGAAAAGAAAAGCTCCGAGCCACACAAAGGGAAACATTAAGCGTGGAGGAAAGTGCATTTGTTTTGCTACTTTTAAAATAATTTCTTTTGGGGAAGAGTAAGGACAATCGGCAATAATACCTTTTACGTTTGGGGGTAAATTTAAATCTGTTGCCATAAGTACTGTGGCTGCACCCATGGAAAGACCGGATAAAATAATAGGAACATCTTTTCCAAACCGTTCTATGGCATATTGAATCCAACAAAGACAATCCTTACGTTCTTTAATTCCGAAGGTAATTACGGTTCCATCGCTTTGTCCATGGGAACGTTGATCCACAACAATGGCATTGTGTCCTAACTGAGCTGCAAAATAGGAACCACCGCTGCAATCTAACAGGGAACTGCTTTTATAACCATGAAATAAAATCTGCACAGGGGCATCATCGGCGATATGATAATAACGGGCGAAAAGCTTACTGCCATCAAAAGAGGTAATGGTAACAGGCTCATATTTGCGTGCTGCCATTCTGCCAACAGATTTTTGGATTCCGTCACGGACCCTGTCATACTGCTCTCCTTCAGGAGTATAGTAATGCTCTGTATCTAAATGAGGAGGAGCTAAAAAAGTAATGCGGAAAGCATAATAAGAAATACCAAGAGTAATCAAGATGAAAACTATAATAATTATAAAATAAAACATAGAAGAATCTCCTTGGGTGTGTTCTTATAAATAAGTATGGGATATAAGTGAAAAAATATCCATCCTTATCCAAATTAATATGAAATGTATAGAATGTCAAATAAGATATTTAGTTGCCTTAAAGCCTGTATTCGTGTTACATTAAGTGTATTAAACAGTTGGAAAAATTTACTTTGACTTTTGAATTATCAGATGAAAATTCAAAGTAAAATCAGAGGAGGAAATAGTATGTTTCAGGATAACAAAATCTGGGTAGGAACCAGTGGAGACGAAAAAGTATATATTTACCCCAAAATGGCAAACCGTCACGGAATGATTGCAGGGGCTACGGGAACCGGAAAAACCGTTACCTTAAAGGTGTTGGCAGAATCCTTCAGCAGCTGTGGAGTACCAGTATTTTTGGCAGACGTAAAAGGGGATTTGGCAGCTATGTGCCGTCCAGGAGCGGAAAATGAAAAAGTAAGAGAAAGAATGGATTCCATGAAATTAGAGGAGTATGGATTCGATTTTCAGTCATATCCTACTACATACTGGGATGTTTACGGAGAAAACGGTATGCCTCTTCGTACCACCATTTCAGAAATGGGTCCTCTTCTTCTAAGCCGAATTTTGGATTTAAATGATACCCAGTCTGATATTTTAACCATTATTTTTAAAATTGCAGATGATGAAGGATTATTGTTATTAGATACCAAAGACTTAAAATCCATGATTCAGTATGTATCTGAACACAGCAAAGAATATGCAATGGAATATGGTAACATGGCAAAACAGAGCTTGGCAGCCATTCTCCGTGCAGTAGTAGCATTGGAAGCAGAAGGCGGAGAACAGTTCTTTGGGGAAACGGCGCTTAATATTACCGATTGGATGTGCACCAGCTACGAAGGAAAGGGAGCTATCCAGGTATTAGATTGTCAGAAATTAATTAACAGTCCAACTATGTATTCTACCTTTATGTTATGGATGATGTCCGAATTATTTGAAACTTTACCGGAGGCGGGAGACAGAGAAAGACCGAAAATGGTATTTTTCTTTGATGAAGCACATTTATTATTCGATAATGCTTCCAAGACGTTACTTACCAAAATTGAACAGGTGGTAAAATTAATCCGTTCCAAAGGGGTAGGTATTTATTTCATTACACAGAATCCTAAGGATATACCGGAGGGAATTATGGGACAGTTGGGGAACAAGGTGCAGCATGCTCTTCGTGCTTATACACCGGCAGAGCAGAAAGCGGCAAAGGCAGCAGCCCAGTCCTTTAGAGAAAATCCTGATTTTGATACCTACGAGGCGATTACTGAACTTGCTACCGGAGAAGCACTTGTTTCTGTTTTGGACGAAGAAGGTATTCCTACAGTAGTACAGAGATGTACGATTTTACCTCCACAGAGCCAGATGGGTGCATTGGATGATGTAATCCGTAAGGATGAAATGGTGAATAATCTGTTATATGCAAAATACACACAGGAAATTGACCGTGAATCCGCATACGAAATATTAGAGAAAAAGGTAGTGGCAGAAGCAGAGGCGGAGGCAGAGGAAGCAGCTGCGAAGGAAGCTGAAAAACAGAGATTAAAGGAAGAAGCAGCAGCGAAAAAGGCAGCAGAAAAAGAAGCAGCAGCGCTGGAAAAACAGAAGGAAAAAGAAGCGGCAGCAGCTGAAAAACAAAAATTAAAAGAGGAAGAAGCTGCAAGAAAAGCAGAAGAAAGAGAAGAAGCAGCGAAAGCAAAGAAACGAAATACTGCGATTAAAAATGTGGCAAGAAGTGCTACCGGAACTATTGGACGTGAAATCGGAAATGAAATCGGAGAAGCCATTGGCGGAAAGTTCGGTAAGAAACTTGGCGGTAATGTAGGAGCTTCTTTGGGACGCGGAATTTTAAGCACTTTATTTAAATTATAATTTTATATGACAGTGGAAAGATTCATTTATGAGTAAAAACTTATGAATGAATCTTTTTGTTTATATAAAATTTATATTTGATTTGGATTCTTTCATTGATTAGTAAAATAAAATTTCCTATAATGTATCTGATAAATAAGTAAACCGGAGGAAGTCATGTCTTACATAGAATTTAAACATGTTGTAAAAGAATATACTTCAGGAGAAACCAAAATCAGAGCATTAAATGATGCCAGTTTTTCTGTTAAAAAAGGAGAGTTGGCGGTAATTTTAGGTTCTTCCGGAGCAGGAAAGACTACCGCATTAAATATTTTGGGAGGTATGGATACTCCTACCTCCGGGGCAGTATGGGTAGATGGAAAAAATATTGCAAAATATAAGAAAAAGCAGCTTACCGGATATCGAAGAACAGATATCGGATTTGTATTTCAATTTTATAATCTGGTACCCAATCTGACGGCATTGGAGAATGTTGAACTGGCGGCACAGGTATGTAAAAATTCTTTAGATGCAGGGAAAACTTTGGATAAGGTTGGTTTGGCAGAGCGAAAAGGGAATTTCCCATCCCAGCTTTCCGGAGGGGAACAGCAACGTGTTGCTATTGCCAGAGCTTTAGCCAAAAATCCTAAATTATTGCTTTGTGATGAGCCTACGGGAGCATTGGACTATAATACCGGAAAACAGATTTTACAGCTGCTACAGGATACCTGTAGAAAAGATAATATTACGGTGCTTTTAATTACTCATAACTCTGCCCTGGCACCCATGGCAGACCGGTTGATTCGTTTTAAGAGCGGTAAAGTGGTTGAGATTACCGAGAATTTAAATCCTACACCTATTGCAGAAATCGAATGGTAAGATTTGAATAATGTAGAAAAGTTGTGGATTAGTAACGAAAACAGAAAAAGAAGGTAAATAGATATGAGAAAGGCATCTACGAAGGACATTCTTCGTACTATTTGGAAAGAGAAGAAAAGATTCATTTCTATTATGATGATTACGGTCTTAGGGGTTACTTTGATGACAGGGCTGGAAGCCGGTTGCCGGGATTTAAAGTTATCTGCTGACCGATTTTATGATTCACAGAAATTATTTGATATTAGCATTATGTCTACTTTGGGGCTGACAGAGGATGATGTGTTGGCAATTCAGAGAATGGAAGAAGTAGAAAAGGCTGAAGGAACATTTTCGGAAATTGTACATACTAAGAATGGGGACGTAAACCGCACAGCAGAAGTGAAAATAGTTCGGGAAAATGGATTAAATGTTCCCTATGTTTTGGAAGGACGGCTGCCGAAAGAGGTTGGAGAAATTGCAGTAAGCGAAACTTATTTGAAGGAAACGGGGAAAAGTCTGGGAGATAAATTGTCCATAGAAGAAATTATGGACGAGGATTCGGAAGAAGATTCCTCTGAAAAATTAACAGAGACGGAAGAAGCTGTAAGTGAAGAAGCAGAGGACGAAATCAGCCTGGATATTGATAGTGAGGTAGAACTGGAAGAGGAGGAGACTCCGAATTTCCTTAATACAGAATTTACGGTTGTAGGTACGGTAATTGATGTTATGGACATCAATAATGCAGAAAGTGCGGCATCTTTTAGAGCTACACCAAATGCAGATTATACTTTTTTTGTAACTGCAGATGCAGTGGAAAGTGATGTTTATACGGCAGTATATGTGGCCTTGGAAGATACGAAAGAACTGCTCTGCTATTCTGATGAATATGAAGAAAAAATAGAAAGTGTAACCCAGTGGATTGAAGCAGAAATTATGGGGCAAAGAGAACTGGCACGCTATGAGCAGATTACGGAAGAGGCTTATGATAAGATAGCAGAAAAAGAAGCAGAAATGTTGGATGCTTTTGCGGAGGTGGAAGAAGAATTTTTTGACGCGGAAGAGGAAATTGCAGATGCCCGAAAGGAAATCCGTGATGGGTGGAAGAAAATCCGTGACGGGTGGAAAGAATTAGAAGATGGAAAACAGGAACTGCTTGATGGAAGGCAGGAACTGGAGGATGGAAGAAAAGAACTGGAGGACGGAAAACTGGAATTAGCTGACGCGGAAAAGGAAGCAAAAGAAGAAATCGCTAATGCCAGAAAAGAGTTAGCGGATGCTCAGGTAAAATTGGATGATGCCTGGTATCAGCTGAATCAGGCGGAAAAGCAGTTGAATATGGGTGAAGCTCAGCTGGAGGATGGAAAAGAGGAACTCATTCAGAAGGAAAAAGAGGCTAAGACGAAGCTGGATGGCGCTAAGGCATTGCTGGATAAAAAGGTTTCGGAGAATGAGAAATTAATTGCAGAATTAGAAACCAATTTGGAACAAATAAAGCTATTGTTTAGAAATATGCAAGGAGAAGATGAATGGGCAGTAAGTAAAGAAATTAGTATTCCGTTATTACCGGATAATATAATGATTTCTATGGAAGAAGCGTGGGAAGAATATGTATTACAAACGGAAATGTTGGTTTTGCCGCTTATAGCAGAACAGATGAATGCAGAAACATCCATGAATGAAACACAAATGCAGGATGCTATTCATGATAAAATGCAGGAAGCAGCTACTAATAATGTTCAAATAAATCCTAACAATAACTATTCTTATGGAACGGTTACGGAGATATTAAATGCAGTTATTGCAAAAAGCATAGGAGAAAAACAAGCAATACTTACAAATTTTGGAGTTACGGAAAATAATTTAAATATACAAAAGGAAAATTTGGAAACTGAATTGCAAGAATTGCTAAATCAATCTGAGGCCGACCTTGATTTAATTGAAAGTAAAAAAGAAGAGCTTAGTACCGTAAACGGAACACTTATGATTTTAGGGTGGGATATGCCAAAGGATGAGGAAGATAAAGAAGCCGGAGATGATACGAAAAATCTTTTTACTCTGGCTACCGGTATTGCCACCTGTAATGCTACTACACAGGTTTTAAATGGCGCTTTAGCACAATTTGAAACAGAAAAAGCAAGTGCCCTTGCACAGATAGAGGATGCCTGGAAGGATATTAATAAGGCGGAAGATGAATTAAGAAGCGGTAGGGAACAGCTTAGTAAGGGAAGAGAGGAAGTAAGTTCCAACTATCAGAAATGGAGAGATGGTGTTAAAGAGCTGGATGAAAATGAGCAAAAGGCACTGCAGGAAATTGCAGATAAGTGGATAGAAATTGCTGAAGCCGAACAGGATTTACTGGAAGGCGAACTGGAATTGCTGGAAGGTGAACAGGAATTAATTGACGGGGAAAAAGAGTTAATTAAAGGAGAGAAGGAACTTCGGGATGGAGAGCGTGACCTGGCAGAAGGGGAACAGGAACTGGCAGAACATAAATTGGAATATCAGGAGGAAAGAGCTAAGGCGGAAGATAAAATTGCGGAAGCGAAACAAAAAGTTTCTGATATTGATATGACGAAATGGTATGTGCAGGATAGAACTTCTCTTAGCGGTTATGTCAACGTAGACAGTGATACGGCCAGTATTGAATCTCTATCAACCGTATTTACTGTGGTGTTCTTTGTAGTAGCAATTTTAATCAGTTTAACTACCGTAACCCGAATGGTAGAAGAGGAACGAGGATTAATCGGTACTTATAAAGCATTAGGTTTTACAGATAGTGAAATCAGAAGAAAATATGTAATATATGCTTTGGGAGCCAGTGTTTTAGGCGCCATTCTTGGAGATGTGGGAGGATTTATTATACTGCCGGAAATCTTGTTTGTTTTCTTTCGGGTAATGTATTATATTCCAAGCTATCTTTTGAAATTTGAAGTAATCAGCGGAACTTTAAGCGGTTTGTTTTTTATTGTAGGTATTGCAGGAGCGGCCCTGGTTGCCTGTTATTCTGAATTAAAGCATGTGCCGGCGCACCTTATGAGACCAAAAGCACCTAAAGAAGGTTCCAGAGTATTTTTGGAATACATTAAACCATTATGGAAACGAATGTCATTCTTAAATAAAGTAACAGCGAGAAATCTGTTCCGTTATAAAAAAAGAATGTTTATGACACTTTTTGGAATTATGGGATGTACCGCATTGTTGGTTTTTGGGTTGGCAATTAAGGACTCTGTTTCAGAGTTGATGCCGTTACAGTATGAGAATGTCTACAGCTATGATTTATTGGCTGCTACAAGTGCGGATGACAATGATAAGTTAATTTCTTATATGGAAGAAAGTACAGAGGTTGAAGAATATTTAAATATTCAGGTGGAATCAGTAAAGCTAAAGAATGAAGATAAAGAATCAGAGAAGGTCCAGTTAATGGTTTTACCTGACGGAGTAGATATCAGTAAGTATTTTACTTTGAAAAATGAGAAGGAAGAGCCTATAAAGATTGGAAGTGGCGGAATTTACCTGACAGAAAATGCTTCCAAGATTTTAAAATTAGAAGTAGGAGATACAGCATACATCCAAAAATTAGATTTAACCCAGGAAGAAGTGGTTGTAACTTCTCTTGTAAAAAATTATTTGGGAAATAATATTTATATGTCGGAATCTGCCTATGAAGAAATTTTCGGAGTTTATGAGCCTAATGGAATTTTGGCAAATCTTTCTGAGGATTGTACTGACCAGATTTCCTTTTCCAATAAGTTGGCAGAGGAGGATTGGATTCTTTCGTCAGTAAGTACAGAGGATTTGAAAGGAACCTTTTCACAGGCATTTACTTTGATTAATATTGTGGTGTATGTAGTATTGGTATTGGCAGCCTGTCTGGCATTTGTGGTATTATTTACTTTGGCATCTATTAATATTTCAGAGCGGGAAAGAGAATTAGCAACCATTAAAGTATTAGGTTTTTATGATAAGGAAGTACATTCTTATGTAAATAAGGAAACCTTAATTTTAACAACCATGGGTATCTTAATGGGTTTGCCGGTGGGAGCTGTTTTAAGTTCCATGTTAACAGATATTTTAAATATGCCTTCCATTTATTTCGCGGTAACGATTTACGACAGAAGTTATTTTATTGCAGGGGGAATTGCCTTAGTATTTGCGTTCATAGTACAATTTTTGACAGATAGAAGTTTGGATGTGATTGACCCGGTAGAAGCATTGAAGAGTGTGGAATAAAGACAAAAAGTGTGGCTGTGCCGATTGGCACAGCCACTGCTGTTTTTAAAGATTAAAATAACGATCAAACTCAGCCGGATGAGGAATCTTAGCCATTTCGGCACATTCTTTTCTCTTAACAGCGATAAAGTTTTTGATTAAATGTTCCGGGAATACTCCACCAGCGGTTAAGTAGTCGTGATCAGCTTCCAAAGCATCTAATGCTGCGTCTAAGGAAGTTGGAAGGCCTTTTAATTTTTTCTTTTCTTCTTCCGGAAGATGATATAAGTTCATGTCGTATGGTCCCCATCCATTTGCATGTGGATCAATTTTATTTTTTACACCATCTAAACCAGCCATAAGAAGAGCTGCGTAGCAAAGGTATGGGTTACATGTTGCATCCGGGTTACGAAGTTCGAAACGACGTAATTCAGGTGTTTTTGCATAAGCAGGAATACGGATAACAGCACTTCTGTTGGAAGTTGCATAACCTACGGTTACAGGAGCTTCAAAGCCCGGTACCAAACGTTTGAAGGAGTTGGTACTTGGGTTAGTAAGAGCACATAAAGAGCTAATGTGCTTTAACAAGCCACCCATGAAGTAATGAGCTGTTTCACTTAAATGGGAATATCCGTTGTCATCAGAGAAAACAGGTTGTCCATCTTTTAATAATAACATATGAACATGCATACCGTTTCCGGCTTCGTTGTAAACCGGTTTTGGCATAAAGGTTGCAACCTTTCCGTATTTTAAAGCGGTATTATGAATGATATATTTAATCATCATGGTAGCATCTGCCATTTTGGACATCTGACCTAACATAGGTTCGATTTCAAACTGACCTGCTGCGCCAACTTCCGGATGGTGGTATTTAATCGGGATGCCAGCTTTTTCCATTTCGAGGCACATTTCGGAACGGCATTCGTAGCTTCTGTCAAATGGTTTTGCAATATGATAAGCTTTTTGGTGAGCAACGATATTGCCCTGTCCTTCGCTATCACTGTTCCAGTATGCCTGCTCTACGTCAATATCTACGCCAATGCTGTTAGGTTGTACGTTCCAACCAACATTGTCAAATAAATGGAATTCAAATTCAGGAAGAATCAGCATAGTATCTGCGATACCGCTGTCTTTCATATACTGTTCTGCAGCTTGAACAATATTTCTTGGATACTGGTCTAAAGGACGGTTTTCAGGATAATCAATAATCATAGCATTTCCGGAAATAGATAAAGTCGGAATCTGGCAGAAAGGATCTACCATAGCAGTATCTAAATCAGGGATAAATACCATGTCACTTTTTTCTACTACAGCATAGCCATAGTTGGATGCGTCAAATCCGATACCATCTTTTAAAGTATCTTCACTAAACTGTGAAGCAGGGATGGTTACGTGACGATACTGCCCGTTGATGTCTACAATTTTGAAGTCAATCATTTTGATATCCTGTTCTTTAATAAGATTCATGATATCCATAGCTGTCTTTGCCATTTTTGTACCTCCTGGTATTTTGCTATTCAGATATTCTTGGACCGAAAAGAAATATTTATGCATGGTTTTTAAGCATAAATATTAATTACAATTTAAGGATATCCAAGTAGATATTTTAAGATGTTCATATATATAGAATAATAAAAATATAAGTGAGATGCAATGAAAAATTATTAGAATCAAAAAATGTTTGAAAGTATGTTGTAATGAAACTTTTTTGATAAAATCAATATCTAAATAAGTAGTGGTTAACCAAAAGACAAAGTAAATGTTATGTTTGGAATGTAATACAAAAATGAAAGAAAATACAAGCGAAGATAACAGGGAACAATAGGGGGAAGAAAATTGCAACTGATCAGTGGGAAAAAGAAAAAAACAAATGAACAGCTTGTAGAGGAAATACTGTTAGAGCAATACGAACAATATTATCGGTTGGCATATAGCTATGTGAAAAATGAAGCAGATGCCGGAGATATTGTGCAGAATGGTGCTTACAAAGCATTGCGCAGCAGTCATACCTTGCGGCAGCAGGAATATGCAAAGACCTGGATTTATCGGATTATGTTAAACGAAATCTATGCACACCTGCGTCAGCCGAAAAACGAGTCCTATGAATTTCTTCAGGAGAGCAGGGGATATGAGGCAGAGAGTGCGGAAGATGAATATGTGAATATAGATTTACAAAGAGCTCTTGATTCTTTACCCCAACAGGATAAAGCAATTATTACCATGAAATATTTTGAAGATAAAAAACTGGAGGAGATTGCAGAAATTTTAGATGAAAATATCAGTACTGTGAAAAGCAGGTTATACAGGAGTATGAAAAAACTGCAATTACATATGGCTGAGTGAAAACAGTAATGGCAGGGAGATAGGACAACTGTTGACAGGAAATATTTCAGTAAAAGATATTGATAGCCGTGAAAGGAAGAAAGATATGGAAGATAAAATAATTAACATAGAAAATATAGAGATAAAGGAATTGGATTCATTGAAAGAAAGATATATGGATGTAAAAATGCCGGAGGAACAACTGGATAAGTTGAAACGGGCCATTGAAAAAGGAAAAATGGATAATCGAAAAGAGCAACGTAAGAGAGCTGCGGCAAGATTTGCTGCAAATGCGGCAGCTGTGATGGCGGTATTTATTATTTTACCAAATATATCCCCAAGTGTTGCCTATGCTATGGGAAGAGTTCCGGTTTTGGGAAATTTGATAGAACTGGTGACATGGCGTGATTACAAGTACGAAGACGAAAGGCATCAGGCGGATGTAGAAGTTGGGAAGCTGGAAGTTGCCAGGGGTGAGACAGGGAAGATTGTATTGGAAGATAGCTATTATGAAGTGGAAGAAGCCATGGATGTGGCAGTGGAGGAGAATGTTAATAACAGCATGGAAGAAATGGAAGCAGAGGAAACTTTTAATGATAGCATGGAAGTGAAGGAAACTCTTAAGAATAGTGTGGACGATATTAATGTACAGGTGGAAGAAATTACAGAAAATCTGATTGCAGAATTCGAAACTCATTTGCAGGAAGAAATGGGATATCACGATTTGGTTGTTAAGAGTGAAGTAGTAGCGGACAATGATAAATATTTTACTCTAAAACTTCTTTGTTTTCAGGCGGCCGGAAGCGGATATGAATGGAATTATTTTTATACTATTGATATGGCAACCGGAAAACAGTTGCAGTTGAAAGATTTATTTAAGGAAGGTGCAGATTATATTACGGTAATCAGTGAAGAGATTAAACGGCAGATGCGGGAACAGATGGAAGCAGATGATAATGTATGCTATTGGCTAGAAGAAGAAATGGAAGAATGGAATTTCCAATCCATTACAGAGGAGACCACTTTCTATTTAAATGAAGAAGAAAAATTGGTGATAAGTTTTAATGAAGCTGAGGTTGCACCTGCATATATGGGTGTGGTTGAGTTTAAGATTGAAGAGGATGTAGTAAAAGATATCTTGAAACAGTAATAACTTAAGATATTTTTGGTTATTAGAGATAATGGGTTGGGTAGAAGAGCAATCAAGACTGGCAGGTTTTTACAAATAAAAAAAGCAAAAAAAATATTGCAAGTGATTATTGAGAAGTATATAATAAAAAAATCTTGAAAAAGATAATTTGTTGTTGAAAAAAAACTTTTCATAAATTGCTATTTGTAATAAAATGAAAGGGTAGAGTTTTGTGAACTTATTTTAAAAGGAGATAAACAGATGAAACAGGACATGATTGTTATTCTTGACCTTGGCAGTACAGAAAATACTGTTGTTGCTCGACAGATTCGTGATATGGGTGTTTACAGTGAAATTCATCCACATGATATTACACCTGAAGAATTAGGTAAATTAGAAAACGTTAAAGGTATTATTTTAAACGGTGGTGAAAACCGCGTTGTAGATGGTGAAGAAGTTGTGGTATTGGATGTTCTTTATGATTTAGGAATTCCAATGATTTCTATCGACTATCCACAGAGCAAATGTGAAAAACAGTTCTCTGCACTTCCAACAGAGGAAGAAATGAAAGCATTTGTTTTCGATGTATGTAAATCTGAAGCAAATTGGAACATGAAGAACTTTATTGCTGATCAGGTAGAAATTATCCGTCGTCAGGTTGGTGACAAGAAAGTGTTACTTGCTTTATCCGGTGGTGTAGACTCTTCTGTAGTAGCTGCACTTTTAATCAAAGCAATTGGCAAACAGCTTACTTGTGTTCATGTAAATCATGGTCTTATGCGTAAAAATGAATCTGAAAATGTAGTAGAAGTTTTTGGAAAACAGTTAGACGCTAATCTTGTATATGTAGATGCTACTGATCGTTTCTTAGGAAAATTGGAAGGCGTTGCTGATCCGGAAGAAAAGAGAAAAATTATCGGTAGCGAATTCATTCGTGTATTCGAAGAAGAAGCTAGAAAATTAGAAGGAATTGAATTCTTAGGACAGGGTACTATTTACCCAGACATCATTGAAAGTGGTACAAAGACTGCAAAAGTTGTAAAATCTCACCACAACGTAGGTGGTCTTCCTGAAGATTTACAGTTCGCATTGGTTGAACCATTAGCACAGTTATTCAAAGATGAAGTTCGTGCTTGTGGTGTAGAACTTGGTCTTCCTGCAGAAATGGTTTATCGTCAGCCATTCCCGGGTCCTGGACTTGGTGTAAGATGTCTTGGTGCTATCACACGTGACAGATTAGAAGCACTTCGTGAATCTGATGCAATCCTTCGTGAAGAATTTGCAAAAACAGGTTTAGACAAAAAAGTATGGCAGTACTTCACAGTAGTACCGGATTTCAAAGCAGTAGGTGTTAGAAATCATGAAAGAAGTATGGGTTACATGGTTGTTATCAGAGCTGTTAACACGATTGATGCTATGACAGCTTCCATTGAAAGAATCGACTATGATATCTTAGAAAACATCTGTGCAAGAATTACAGCAGAAGTTCCTTCTGTAAGCAGAGTATGTTACGAAATCACTCCTAAGCCGGTGGCTACGATTGAGTTTGAATAATTGCGAACGCAATAAACGATGCAAATAAAGGAAAAGGCAAATCATACAAGTTTACTTGTTTTGATTTGCCTTTTATTTATAGCGCGCATGCGCGCGTAGTAATTGGGTGCGAAGCGACCAATTACGGGCAGCGATTAATGATGCAATTTTAAATACAGAATCTAAATGAAGTATGGTAAAATAAGAAATAATAAAAATTGAAATGAATAAAATAATTAGTTAGTATTTTATATTAATGGAGCATTTATGGAAAAGATAAAAGATTTTTTTAAGAAAAAGAATATTGAAATTTCGGTAAAGCGCTATTTTATTGATGCGCTTGGAGCTATGGCG
>JAFZGJ010000075.1 GCA_017555455.1 Lachnospiraceae bacterium | reverse complement strand
GCAGAATTAGAGCTTGATAAAGAAACAATTGTGGCAGGAATTTTGCACGATGTAGTAGAAGATACTGTATTAACAGATAAAGAAATTACCGAACTTTTTGGAGAAGATGTTGCCCTGTTGGTCGATGGGGTAACTAAGTTGAAACAGTTACGGCTTACAACAAACAATGCTGATAAATCTGCGGAAAAATTAGAGATTCAGGCAGAAAATTTAAGAAAAATGTTTTTGGCAATGGCAAAAGATATCCGTGTAATTTTAATTAAATTGGCGGATAGACTTCATAATATGCGTACTTTAAAGCATATGCCGGCAGAAAAACAGCAGAGAATTGCAAGAGAAACTTTGGATATATATTGTCCCATAGCACAAAGACTTGGTATTTCCAAAATTAAAGTAGAGTTAGACGATCTTTCTTTAAAATATTTAGAACCGGATGTTTATTATGATTTGGTAGAAAAAATCTCCATTCGTAAAAATGTAAGAGAAAGCTATATTCAAAGTATTGTAGATGAAGTAAGTGAGCATATCCGGACAGCCGGTATTAAAGCTCAGATTGATGGACGTATTAAACATTTCTTCAGTATTTATAAAAAAATGAAGAATCAGGATAAAACTATAGATCAGATTTATGATTTGTTCGCAGTGCGTATTATTGTTGATAATATTCGTGACTGTTATGCTTGTTTGGGTGTAATTCATGAAATGTATAAACCGATTCCGGGTAGATTTAAGGATTATATTGCTATGCCAAAGCCAAATATGTATCAGTCTTTGCATACTACCTTAATCGGAACCAGTGGTCAGCCTTTTGAAATTCAGATTCGTACCTTTGAAATGCATAAGGCTGCAGAATATGGTATTGCAGCACATTGGAAATATAAAGAAGCTTCGGATGGGAAAAAGATAGAACTTCAGGAAGAACAGAAGTTGGTGTGGCTTCGTCAAATTTTGGAATGGCAACGGGATATGTCTGATAATCAGGAATTCATGTATCTGTTGAAGAGTGATTTAGACCTGTTTTCAGATAATGTATATTGTTTTACCCCAACAGGTGAAGTTAAGAATCTTCCTACAGGTAGTACACCGGTAGATTTTGCTTACAGCATCCACTCAGCAGTGGGGAATAAGATGATTGGTGCCAGGGTCAATGGAAAACTGGTTCCTATTGATTATAAAATTAAAAATGGTGACAGACTGGAAATTATTACCTCCCAGAACTCCAAAGGTCCCAGTCGTGACTGGTTGAATATTGTGCGAAGCACACAGGCAAAAAATAAAATTAATCAGTGGTTTAAAGCAGAATTAAAAGAAGAAAATATTATCAAGGGAAAAGAACTGCTGCAGGCTTATTGCAAAACAAAGGCCATTAATACTACAAACATTATGAAACCGGAATATATGGATGCCATTATGAGAAAGTACGGTTTCAAAGAGTGGGATGCGGTTTTGGCAGCTTTGGGCCACGGAGGATTAAAAGAAGGTCAAATTATAAATAAGATGTTAGAATTCTATGAGAGGGATCATAGAAGAAACATGACCAATGATGAGGTATTAGCTGCTGTAGCTGAGAGTAGTCTGCATAAAAATTTTGGCGGAAGAGTGAAAAAGGGCATTATTGTAAAAGGAATTGATGATGTTGCAGTCCGTTTTTCTAAATGCTGTTCTCCGGTACCGGGAGATGAAATTGTTGGTTTTGTTACCAGAGGACGTGGGGTTTCCATTCATAGAACAGATTGTATTAATGTTATCAGTTTGCCGGAAATAGATAGAATGCGTCTTATTGATGCGGATTGGCAACAGGCGGCAGTGGAAGGTTCCAATGAAAAATATACAGCGGATATTAATATCTATGCTAATAACAGAAATGGACTTTTAGCGGATATTTCCAAGGCACTTACGGAGAAAAATATTGATATTCTGTCATTGAATACAAGAGTCAGTAAACAAGGGGTTGTAACTATGGCTACCTCTTTCGAAATTTCAAGCCGTGAGGAATTAAATCATGTCATTGAAAAAATTCGTAATATTGAGAGTGTTATTGATATTGAAAGAACCACAGGTTAAAACAGTATAATTGATTAAGTAAAAGGTTGTAGCATTAATGGTCGCATCAATGTGTACAGCCTTTTTCAATGTTATATGCTAAGGAGATACATTTTAAGATATTTGTTTAAAATTATTTTAAAGTATGTTTTAATAGAATGAGAATATTAAATAAAAGTTAAAGCTGAAAAGGAGAAGTTATGTTAAAAATCGGGAAAATTGTAATGGGTAGTGTACAAACCAATTGTTATTTTTTATATCAGGAAAATGAAAAGAAAATTATTGTTGTAGACCCGGCAGACAGAGGGGAATATTTGTATAATGCATTTGTTGAAAAAGGATTTGAAGTAGCAGCGATTCTTCTTACCCATGCACATTTTGATCATATTTGGGGATGTAATAAGCTTCGTGAGCTTTCCGGGGCACAGGTGTTTGCTTGGGAAGAAGAAAAAGAAGTTTGCGAAAGTGCTAAGCTCAATGTTTCGGAAGATGTGGGAAGACCTTATGAAGTAACTGTAGATTGGTATTTAAAAGACGGGGAAAAAGTTACTGTGGAAGGAATGGAATTTACGGTAATCGGAACTCCGGGACATACTCAGGGAAGCTGTTGTTACTATTTTGAAAAAGACAATATTTTAATCAGTGGTGATACCTTGTTTGAAGGTTCTGTAGGAAGAACTGATTTGCCTACAGGAAGCGGCAGAACTTTAAGCCGGTCTTTAAAAGAAAAATTAATGATTCTTTCAAATGATGTGAAAGTTTTCCCGGGGCATGGAGAAAGTACCACGATTGGAGAAGAAAAGAAATATAATCCATTTTGCAGATAATACAAACTGGGTATGAAAAAGAATTAGATTTGTATCTTATCTTATATGGATGAAAGTATTGATGAAAGAGGAAACTTGATGATAATAGTTAGATTAAATCAATCCCAATTTGAATATGATATTCATTCTTTGGTAAAAGCATTTTACCCGGCGGAAGATGTAAAAGTTTTTAAAAAGGGAACAAAAGATTTGGAATCTACAGAAGGATTACCGGAATGTAGTGTTTTGTTTGGAGAAGATAGAATTACATTTTCTGTTTGGACAAAAGAAAAGAATATGAAAGAATCAGAATGTTTGGAAGCATTTTGTGAAGATAAGAGTAAAATTACAGATGTCGTAGTTTTGGAAGAAAATGAAGAAAGAGCATCTGTAAAATGTAAATTAAAACATTTAGTTTATTCTGTATTATCACTGTATACAGGAAAGGTTCTTCCGTGGGGAAATCTTACGGGAATCCGTCCTACCAAAATTGCTTATGGTTTCTTGGAAGAGGGGAAAACAGAAAGTGAAGTAATTTCTTATATGGAAAATGTCTATGATTGTAGCCGGGAAAAAGCGGAATTAAGTATAGATATTGCAAATAGAGAACGTAAGTTATTATCTACGCTTCATTACGAAAATGGATACAGTTTATATTTGGGAATCCCATTTTGTCCCACAACTTGTTTGTATTGTTCTTTTACTTCTTATCCTATTGGTTTATGGAAAAAGAGAGTAGATGATTATTTGACAGCCATGGAAAAAGAAATGGATTATGTCAGTGAAGTATATAAGGATAAAATTTTAGATACGGTTTATATTGGAGGTGGTACGCCTACCACATTGGAACCGGATGAGCTTAGAAGATTGTTGTCTTATCTGAAAAATAAATTTGATTTTACTACAGTACAGGAATTTACTGTAGAGGCAGGAAGAGCAGATAGCATTACCAAGGAAAAATTGGAAGTATTGAAGGAATTTGGTGTTACCAGAATTTCCGTGAATCCTCAGACTATGAAAGAGGAAACGTTAAAGATTATTGGAAGACGACATACTGTGGAGCAGGTAAAAGATGCCTTTAAATTGGCAAAAGAAATAGGCTTTTCTAATATTAATATGGATTTAATTTTAGGACTTCCGGGGGAAACAAAGGAAGATGTGGTTCATACTATGGAAGAAGTGGGAAAATTGAAACCGGATAGTTTGACCGTACATTCTTTGGCGATTAAACGAGCTTCCAAATTGAATTCGTGGATTGAAGAGCATGGAATTGAAACCCTGAAGAATACGGAAGAAACTATGGAAATTGCGTCTAAAGCAGCCCAAAATTTGGGAATGAAGCCATATTATCTCTATCGTCAGAAAAATATGTCCGGAAATTTGGAAAATGTAGGATATGCTACAGATGGTAATTTTGGAATCTATAATATTCTCATTATGGAAGAGAAGCAGACCATCGTGGCCATTGGTGCCGGAACCATTACCAAAAGGGTGTATGGAGACGGAAGAATTGAACGTGTTGATAGTGTCAAGGATGTTGGCTTGTATATTGAAAAAATAGATGAGATGATTGAACGAAAAAAAGCTTTGCTAGAAAACAATTGAAATTAGGTATAGGGTATGAATGTAAATTTTCGGGATAAAATCACAGGGAAAGAAATGAAGTTGTTTATATACGCTTCTGCAATTCTTTTGTATATAACAGCGTTTTTATTATCTTCTCCGGAAGAGATCATACAGGGAATGAAAACTATTATATGGTCCAAGGGGGCGTTAATTACAGATTATTTTAAGCTGGCGGGCTATGGAGCGGCGTTTTTTAATGCTGCATTGGTGTTAACGATAGGCATTTTATTGGTAAAGATAGCAAAACTGCCATTTACGGGAATAACTATGGCAGCATTATCCATAGATGTATGTTTTGGTTTCTGGGGAAAAAATCCTATAAATATATTGCCTATATTAATAGGTGTTTTATTGTATGCTAAACTGCATAAGGTGTCCATAGGAAGATATTTATATACAGCTCTTTTTGGAGCTTGTCTTGGTCCTGTGGTAACAGAGATTATGTATAAATTATCTTTTACCTTCGGAATTAAATTGCTATTGACGGTGATTATAGGTATTGCTATAGGTCTTATGTTGCCGCCGTTGTCTGCCCATACGGTCTCTATGCATATGGGTTATAATTTGTTTAATGTAGGATTTTCAGGGGGAATATTAGCTTTTGGTATTGTATGCATAATGAGATCTTTTTCTTTGGACGTGGAACCTGTTTTTATCTGGCAGGAAGGAGTGCATCCGGGAATTACCATAGGAGTGTATTTATATTTTGTGTTTACATTTTTCTATGGGTTATGGCTAAGTGGTGGAAATTTAAACGGTTTATGGAAGATTACCAGACATCCGGGGCGTGCTATTGCAGATTTTGTTATTATGGATGGTCCCGGAAGTACATTAATGAATATGGCAATTCTGGGTATTTTGGCAGAAACTTATATTATCCTGATTGGTGGAGATTTGTCCGGTCCGGTACAGGGGACGGTGTTTATGGCTTTTGGTTATGGTGCTTTTGGTGCACATATTAAAAATTTTCCACCGGTATTGTGCGGAGTATTTTTATCCAGTTTTGTAACGCAGTATTTACCCACTACGCCGGGAATTCAAATTGCAGCACTTTTTGCCATAGGATTAGCACCGATAGCAGGACAGTTTGGTCCCATAGCAGGATTGACAGCAGGATTTTTACATGCAGCCATTGTTATGTATACCAGCCAGATGTATGGCGGATTGAATTTATATAATAATGGTTTCAGTTGCGGATGGGTAGCAATTATTATGGTACCCTTAATAGAAAGCTTTATGTCCAGATTTGAACATAAAAAAACAAGAAAGAAAATTAAAATAAAAAGCAAAGAGGATTAAATTATGGTACATGAGGAAAAGAAAGTAGCCAAAATCATAGAGGAATTGACAATGTTCTTTTTTTCCTTGGGAGCGGATGAAATTGAATCAAAAATAAAGAGGGAAGATAATCTGGATATTATATACTTCCGCTCTAATTTTGATACAGAATATAAAGATGAATTGCATTATTTGGAAAAGTATCTGAACAAAGAAAAGAACGATGGACTGGAAGATATTTATTGGGAACTGGTAGGCAGTGGTGATCCGGGAGAATCCAGCCAGCTTTTATTAATCGGTATGATGATTGATAAGGCAGAAATAAAAATAGAAGATACAAGTGTAGAACTGAAATTATATAAGGAAATCAGAGAAG
>JAFZGJ010000001.1 GCA_017555455.1 Lachnospiraceae bacterium | reverse complement strand
TTTTCTCAGATGGTGAGAGTATAATGAGGAGCAATATAAATAATAAAGTACAAGGAGCATTGAAGTTATGAATATTTTAACATTTATTGAAAGTACTGCGGCAATTTTAGAATTAGTGTTTTTTGTATTGACTATGTATTCTTTGGTAACAGGATTAAAACTTAAGAACTATGATAATTTGAAAAAATACGGAATTATGTATCTGATACTTAATTTTGCGCGTAGAATATATACATATGCAATGCAGAAGGGTATGGCAGTTTCTATTATTGGCGGAGCAGATGGTCCTACCTCTATCTTTTTGGCCGGAAGAGTAGGAGGAAACTTTGCCATGGTAACTTATCTTTTGTCGCTTGTGATAATACTTATCGGAGTTGGAATTGTAATTTATTTGAGAAAGAAAAAATAACTATTAGACAATATAAAAGTAAAATCTTAAGGATTGAATGTAAAGTGGAGCAAATATCATTTTGTATGATATTGTTCCACTTTTTTGATTTAAAAATTTACATAAACTTTACACAAAATATCTTCGGAATTTTACATAAGAAAATTAGAATGAAGAATGTAATCAAAAATATTACAGAAAAAGTTTAAAAAATTTGTAATTGCTAAAAAGCTTTTCTGTAGAAACTTAAGGAGAGGAAGATTATGAAAAAAATTATTGGTTTATTAATGACATCAGCATTATGTGTAGGAATCCTTGCAGGATGTGGAACAAAAGAAGTAGTAAATGAAACAACAAATGGAATAGTGACAGAAAACCTGTCCGTATCTACAGATGGTTCTACATCCATGGAAAAAGTAATTGGAAGCTTAGGTGAAGTATTTCAGCAAGAAACAGGAATCAGTTTTACATATAATCCAACAGGTTCCGGTTCCGGAATCAAAGCAGTCAGCGAAGGAAGATGTGATATCGGTCTTTCCAGTAGAGATTTAAAAGAAGAAGAAGCTGCATCCGGACTTACAGCAACCGTACTTGCTTATGATGGTATTGCTATTATCGTAAATCCTGAAAATCCGGTAGAAGAACTTACATCTGAAACACTTGCTAAAATCTACACAGGAGAAATCAAAAACTGGAGTGAAGTTGGTGGAAATGATACTGAAATCGTTTTAATCGGTAGAGAAGCGGGAAGCGGTACAAGAGATGGTTTTGAATCTATTACAGGTACAGAAGATGCTTGTAAATATCGTCAGGAATTAACTTCTACAGGTGATGTTATCACAACCGTATCCCAGAACCCGGGCGCAGTTGGTTATGCTTCTTTAGCTTCTGTAAAAGATACAGTAAAAGCAGTAAGCGTTGATGGTGTTGCACCAAGTGAAGAAACTATTAAAGACGGAAGTTATGTGGTACAGAGACCTTTCGTTTTAGTAACCAAAACAGATGAAGCACTTTCTGAGGGTGCACAGAAGTTCTTTGATTATATTACTTCTGATGAGGCTGTAGAAATTATTGCAGGTGCAGGAGTTGTGGCAGCAAAATAAAGAGACAGAAAGCGATGGCTAACAAAGCCACCGCTTTCTTGATTGGTTGGAGAATTGAAATGAAAAAAACAAAAATAATTGAAAATATAATTCATGGAATTTTTTTGATACTTGGATTGATTACAGTAGCCAGTGTTTTGTTGATTACAATATATCTTGTAATTGCAGGTATTCCTGCTATTACAGAAATTGGATTTTTTAAATTCTTGTTTGGGAAAAAATGGGCATCTACGGCAGCAGAACCGGCCTTTGGAATTTTGCCATTTATTTTAACCAGTATATATGGAACCGCAGGGGCTATTGTACTGGGAGTTCCTATTGGATTTTTTACAGCAGTTTATCTTTCCAAAATTGCCACAGGAAAGATGAGAGAAGCTATGGAAGCAGCGGTAAGTCTTTTGGCAGGAATACCATCCGTAGTATATGGTCTTGTAGGTATGTTGGTGTTAGTACCGGGAATACGTAAAATCTTTCATGTTCCTGACGGAGCCAGTTTGTTAGCAGCCATTATTATTTTAGCAATTATGATTTTACCTTCTATTATAAAAGTGTCTATTACAGCACTGGATGCTGTACCGAAGGAATATGAGGAGGCATCCTTAGCATTAGGGGCAACCCCTATTGAAACTTATTTCAGGGTATCGGTTCCGGCAGCAAAAAGCGGTATTGCAGCTGCCGTGGTTTTAGGTGTAGGAAGAGCAATAGGAGAAGCTATGGCAGTTATGATGGTATCAGGAAATGTTCCTAATATGCCGTCTCTGTTCCAGAGTGTGCGTTTTCTTACTACAGCTGTTGCCAGTGAAATGGCATATTCCAGTGGATTGCAGCAGCAGGCGTTGTTTTCCATTGCGTTGGTACTATTTCTTTTTATTATGCTGATTAATGTAACATTAAACTTCTTCTTGAAAAAGGGTGGGAAGACGGCATAGGGTAGATGCGGTCTTTCGGTGATGCAATAAATGAATTTGAAAAAAGAGGAGAATGATTAGCATGGATATTTTTTTTGAGAAAGAAAAAGTAAGAGAAGGAAAATTTATAAAGGAAAAAAATAAGAACGTAAGTAAAGTAAAACAAAAAAGAAAAGCATATGAAATAACAATGAAAATACTGATGTTGGTTTCTACATTATTAACAGGATTGTTAGTTATTTTCTTACTTTCTTATGTATTGATGAAAGGTATTCCAAATCTTTCTATTGAATTTTTGACAACGAAGCCAAGTTACATTACTGAAAAAATCGGAATTTTACCGGATGTTTTAAATACGGTTTATATCGTTCTGGCAACGCTTATATTTGTACTTCCACTGGGAGTAGGTGCAGCGATTTATCTGACAGAATATGCAAGTAATAAAAAGATGGTAGGAGCTATTGAATATGCTGCAGAAACTCTTTCCGGGATACCTTCTATTATCTATGGGTTAGTAGGAATGTTGTTTTTCTGCCAGTTTATGGGAATGAAAACTTCTCTTTTGGCAGGAGCCATGACTTTGGTAATTATGAATCTTCCAACGATTATGAGAACTACACAGGAGAGTTTAAAAACTGTTCCACAAAGTTATAGAGAAGGTGCCTTTGGTTTGGGAGCCGGAAAGTGGAGGGTTGTCAGAACTGTAGTATTACCGGGATGTGTGGATGGCGTGATTACCGGATGTATTTTATCTGTAGGAAGAATCTTAGGGGAATCTGCAGCGTTGCTTTTTACCGCAGGATTCGCCCATGCGGTAAATGGATTGTTAGATGGTCTTTCAGCACCGGGTGCAACTTTGACGGTTGCTCTTTATGTTTACGCGAAAGAGCAAGGAGAATTTGGAGTGGCATTTGCCATTGCATCTATTCTTATGATGTTAACCGTTTTGATTAATCTGGCGGCAACTATGGTGGGAAAATATTTCAATAAAAAGAAAAATGCATAAGAGATATTTTTTATAAAAAAGGAGTAAAGCATAAAGGAATAATAACTGAATTCTAAATAAGAAAATTGAGAAAGTATTAGGAGAAAATTAATGAATATTATAAGTGCCAGGAATTTAGCATTATGGTATGGAGATAACAAAGCCTTAAAGGAAGTTTCCATATCTATACCCGAAAAAAGCATCACGGCTTTTATTGGTCCCTCCGGATGTGGGAAATCAACCTTTTTAAAAACATTAAACAGAATGAATGATTTGGTTCCGAGTGTAAGAATTGAGGGAACGGTAGAATACGCAGGAAAAAATATTTTTGACCCGTCCGTGGATGTAAATGAGCTTCGAAGAGAAGTAGGTATGGTTTTTCAGAAGCCAAATCCATTTCCTATGAGTATTTACGATAATATTGCATATGGACCACGTACTCATGGAATTACCAATAAAGCAAGATTAGACGAAATTGTAGAAAAAGCTTTAAGAGATGCCGCTATTTGGGATGAAGTAAAAGATAGATTGAAAAAAAATGCACTTGGTCTTTCCGGTGGACAGCAGCAGCGTCTTTGCATTGCCAGAGCTTTGGCGGTAGAACCTAAGGTATTGTTGATGGATGAACCCACCAGTGCTTTGGATCCCATTTCTACCTCAAGGATAGAAGAACTTGCGATGGAATTAAAAGAAAAGTATACTATAGTTATTGTAACTCATAATATGCAGCAGGCAGTTCGAATTTCTGATTATACAGCATTCTTTTTACTGGGAGAATTGGTGGAATTTGGAGAAACAGAAAAATTGTTTTCACAGCCAATGGATAAACGAACAGAAGACTATATTACAGGGAGATTTGGATAATGAGAAGCAGATTTGATGAACAGTTGATGCTGTTGAATAAAGAAATGATTGAAATGGGTGCATTATGTGAAGATGCTATTGAACTAGTAGCAAAAGCGTTAGAAACTAATAATGCCGAAATCTATAAAAAAGTAAGACCTATTTCTTTGGAAATTGATCAGAAAGAAAAAGATATTGAGGCAAGATGCATGAAACTGCTTTTGCAGCAGCAGCCGGTAGCCAGAGATTTGCGGCAGATTTCTGCTGCACTTAAAATGATTACAGATATGGAACGAATCGGAGATCAGGCAGAAGATATTGCAGAGATTATCGGTTATTTGAATGGAGAAAATAGAAACGGCAGTGTACCTTTACAGGAAATGGCAAAGGCAACTATCAAAATGGTGACAGAAAGCATAGATGCCTATGTGAATAAAGACGTTGCTTTGGCAGAAGCTATTTTGAAAGAAGATGATATTATTGATGAATATTTTATGGAGTCTAAAAGACGTTTAATTAAAATGGTAGCAGAAAATCCAGAAAATGGAGAATATGCACTGGACCTTTTAATGGTTGCAAAATACTTTGAACGAATTGGAGACCATGCCACGAATATTGCAGAGTGGGTTATCTTTTCAGTGACAGGAGTGCATGAGGAGGCTTAGATTATGATTTGGTGTGTAGAAGATGATGCCAGTATTAGAGATATCGAGATATATACTTTATTGTCTACCGGATTTGAGGCAAAAGGCTTTGAAGACGGAAAGGCAGCATGGGAAGCATTAAAATCTGAAAAACCGGAATTGATTCTTTTGGATGTTATGATGCCAGAAATGGATGGAATAGAGTTCTTGAAAAAAATCAAAGAATCTTCTTTCTTTTGTGATATTCCAATTATTATGGCAACCGCCAAAGGTTCTGAATATGATAAAGTAAAAAGTCTGGACATGGGAGCAGATGATTATCTGGTAAAACCTTTTGGGATGATGGAAATGGTTTCCCGTATAAAAGCTGTACTTAGAAGATGTAAACCAAATCAGGGAACTTCTTTTTTGAAGGTAAAGGATTTGGTGTTAAATGTAGAAGAAAGAACGGTATTTATCAAAGAAGAAAAAGTAAATTTGACTTATAAAGAATTTGAATTGTTACAGTTATTTTTATCTCATCCCGGAAAAGTATACACCAGAGATATTCTTTATAATGAAATCTGGGGAGCCGATTATATTGGTGAATCAAGAACCGTAGATATGCACATCAGGACACTACGCCAAAAATTAGGCGAATATGGAGAAATACTTGAAACAGTAAGAAATGTGGGTTATCGCCTGAAGACTCAGGGCTAATATGTTATTGGACTTGAGTTTGTACATTTTATAGATGTAAGGAGCAGGAAAATATGAAAAAGAAAATTTTTCAATCTATTTTGAACGTAACCGTAGTAATTCTTTTCGTTAGCTTAATGTTGATAACAGGAGTTCTTCACAATTATTTTCAAAAAATACAAAATCAACAGTTAAAAGAAGAATTGACATTGGCTGCTTTAGGAGTAGAACAAAGGGGAATCAGTTATCTTTCCGGTTTGGGAAAACAAAATAATCGAATTACTTGGATTGCTTCTGATGGAGATATTCTTTTTGATAATCAGGCGGATATTACAAAAATGGAGAATCATAGTGATCGTGAAGAATTTATAGAAGCAATAGAAACCGGTGTTGGAAGTAGTTTACGTCATTCTTATACATTGACAAAGAATACATTTTATGAAGCAAAATTATTATCAGATGGTTCGGTATTACGAATTTCTATGTATCAGAAAAGTGTATTGGCTCTATTGTGGGGGCTGATTCAACCTTTTGGGATTATTCTGATTTTAGCAATTGTAGTAGCCTATTTTATTGCAGAAAGAATAGCAAAGCAAATAATGGAACCTTTGGATGAGATTGATTTGGAACATCCATTAAGAGAAGAAAGTTATGAAGAATTAGCTCCTTTTTTGAAACGGATTCACTATCAGAAAAAGCAAATACGTTGGCAGTTAGAAGAGTTAAATCAGAAAAAATTAGAATTTGAACAGGTAATTTCCCATATGAAGGAAGGGCTGGTTTTGCTGGATGCAAAGGATCAAATTATTAGTATTAATCCGGCTGCCATGGAATTGTTTCAGACAACTTTAGAGTGTATCGGAAACGATTTTTTGTCAGTGGAACGAAAGCAAAAATTGACCCAAACCATAGAAAAAGCGCGAGAAGAGGGATGGGGACAGGTTAGAATTGAAAAAAATAACAGAGAATATCAATTTGACGTTACCAGTATTCATACAGAAAAGGGAATTATTGGTTCTGTTATTCTGGCTTTTGACATTACAGAACAAAGAAATGCAGAAAAAATGAGAAGGGAGTTTTCTGCTAATGTGTCCCATGAGTTAAAAACACCTTTGCAATCTATTATAGGTAGTGCGGAGCTTTTACAAAATAATTTGGTGAAAAATGAAGATGTGCCGCGTTTTATCGGACATATTCATACAGAGGCTTCCAGATTAGTAGTACTGATTGAAGATGTTATACGCTTATCAGAATTAGATGAAGAACAGAAAATGGAAAAGGATGAAATCTCATTATATCAAATTACTGCAGAAGTATTAGAATCTTTGAAGGATAAAGCAACAATCCGAAAAATCAGGTTAAATTTAGAAGGTAACGAAGGGCGGATGACAGGTGTTTACAGGTTATTATATGAAGTAGTTTATAATCTTTGTGAAAATGCCATTAAATATAATGTTGATGGCGGGAATGTATCTGTAACAATAAAGGAAACGGAAAAGGAGGCAGGTATAATCGTAGAAGATACCGGAATCGGGATTCCCGTTGAACATCAAAACCGTGTATTTGAGCGGTTTTACAGAGTGGATAAAAGTCATTCCAAAAAATCAGGAGGGACAGGTTTAGGATTATCTATTGTAAAACATGCGGTAAGTTATCATAATGGTACGATTGAATTAACAAGCGAAGAAGGAAATGGAACAAAGGTAGAGATTTTGTTTCCTAAATCCTAGTTCAAAATAAGCAGTCTCAGGACTGCTTATTTTTATAAATTTGATAATTGAGTTAAGGGAATGAATTGAAAGATAAAATCAATTATGGTATAAAAAAATATTATAAAGAATAAAAAGAGAAAAAGGAGAAAATATTATGGTATTACCTACAAATTTTTGGCTGTTGTTTTTGGCAGCTATGGTGATCAGTTCTATCGGCTTCAAAAATTATGTGTGGTTTATCTCTTTGGGATATGGATTTTCCATTGCCGGTGAAGGACTTTTGTTAATGCTTTTCTATGGAAAAGGATTAACCTTAGGAACAGCAATCTGCTGTATTTTATTTATCATTTATGGTTGTCGGTTGGGAGGCTATTTGGCTTTTAGGGAGTTGAAAAGCAGTTCCTATAAGAAAAACATGACCGGAGAAATCAAAGACGGAAAAACAATTCCTATGGGAGTGAAAATTGCCATCTGGGTAACATGTGCTGCTTTATATGTGACACAGGTTTCCGGTGTTTTCTATCGTTTACATAACGGAAGCGGTTCTAATGTATGGACTTATGTTGGTGCGGTTATTATGCTTTTTGGTATTGTTTTAGAAACTGCTGCGGATATGCAGAAGAATGCAGCAAAGAAAGTAAATCCCCGTCGTTTTGTAGACACCGGACTTTACCGCATTGTACGTTGTCCAAACTATTTGGGTGAAATGATTTTTTGGACAGGAGTATTGGTTTCCGGTATTGGTGCTATTTCCGGTGTAGGACAGTGGATTGTGGTTCTTATCGGCTATGTGGGAATTATTTATGTTATGTTCAGTGGTGCCCGTCGTTTGGAGGTGCGCCAGAATAAAAACTATGGTAATGATCCTGAATATCAGAAATATGTAACAACAGTACCCATCTTATTACCTTTTGTTCCATTATACAGTGTGGAAAAACATAAATGGCTGGTTGCGTAAAATATAAGACTATGTTATAAAAAATCTATCCGGGGAAACAGGTGGAAGTCCTGTACGAGCCCGTCGCCGTGACATACGTTTTAAGATAAATCTTACTTAAAAGCCACATTTTAAGGACAGGTCATTGGAGGAATCTGAGAAGACCGATTTATTGAGTATGAAGTCGAAATATCCGGAGATAGAAAAACTCTCGTGAAAATTGCGAGTGCCGATTAGAGAGGAAAAACAGAATTATTCAGAAGATGAATAATTACCAAAAGAATAAAGGAGAAAAAGATGATGAGAATGAAACAAATTAAAAAATCACTGTCATTAATCTTTTGTATGATGCTGATTGTGGCTATGGCATTATTTACAAGTGGTTGTAATGACAAAGTAACGGAAACTCCGGTAGAACAGGGAACGGAGGTAACCGTCCTGGGAGAAGGTTCAAAAATGTTTTTATTTACAGTAGTAGATAAGGACGGAGCAGAAACTTTTTTCGAGATTCACACAGATAAGGAAATCGTAGGAGATGCATTGGAAGAACTGAGATTACTTTCAGGCGAAGAAAGTCCCTACGGACTTTTTGTAAAATCAGTAAATGGAATCGTTGCTGATTATGAAGTAGATAAAACTTATTGGGCATTCTATGTAAATGGTGAATATGCTATGTCGGGAGTAGATACTACAACCATTGAAGAAGGTACTTCTTATATGTTTAAGGTTGAAAAGTAATGAAGCTGACAACAAGAGAACTAACCATATTCGCAATGCTTGGAGCAGTGATGTATGCTTCTAAAATGATAATGGAGTTTGCTCCAAATATTCATTTGTTGGGAGTGTTTACCATAGCATTTACTGTAGTGTATAGAAAAAAAGCATTGTACCCGATTTATATTTATATTTTATTATTAGGCCTATTTAGTGGATTTTCCACCTGGTGGATTCCTCATATTTATGTGTGGTCAGTGCTTTGGGCAGTAGTGATGTTCTTACCAAGGAAAATACCGAAAAAAACAGAGCCACTTATTTATATGATTGTGTGTGCCATGCATGGTTTTTTATATGGAGTTTTGTATGCACCTTCTCAGGCTCTTTTGTATGGACTTAATTTCAAAGGAACTATTGCTTGGATTATTTCCGGACTGCCTTTTGATATGATTCACGGAGTCAGTAATTTTTTCTGCGGGATCTTGATTGTGCCGATTATCAGAACATTAAGACTGGCAGAGAGGGAATGATAATATAGAAAAAAATAATTTGGAGCAAGTGTATAAAATAGCACTTGCTCCATTTTTTAATAAACAATTTAATACGTTCTTCGGATATCTCCGCAGGCAATACCTTTTCCAGAATTCCCTGACGGTTGGGTCATAAAATCATCCCCGTGGGTATGAATTACTACAGATTTTCCAATGATTTCGTCAATGGTAAAACGTCGGTCGAAGAAAGCAGTCCATGCGTATCCCTGGTTAGACAAAAGAGGAGGTAAGTCTCCGGCGTGGAATGGGTGGGGAAGATTGTCGGGATTATAATGAGTACCGGTGTTGGCAAAATCATATCCGCAATCAGGGAAATTATGAATGTGCATGGCAAAAAAGTCTGAATTATTATCTGCAGAAGAATCCGGCAAACCGAAAAATTCGGCTTCTACCAGAACACCTCCGTTTGCAGGTTCATAAAATTTTATAAGACCGCTGGTTTTAGGATTATTTTTGTCGTCTGCAACCCAAGCCATGGCTTGAGGGCGGTCAGTTGACAGAGCCTCAATAAGAGGAACCCGTGGTGTTAATTGATAGGATGGCATAAATTTTCCTTTTTTATTTATTGTATGCAATATGAGAAGTATGTTTCATGGAAATGAAATATAAGTTTTTTGTCATTTAAAGAATAAAATTATCAGAAAAATCGCAACAAGATAATAGACTTTTGCAAATTCATTATATAAAATAAAGAAAATCACTAATAAGTGCAATATAAAGTAATCATAAAAACCGGAGTTTAAGAAAAAGCATTGAAAATAAACATGTGAGGATATCATTATGAAAAAAGTATCAACCGTTATATTGACAGTTTTAGCAACCATTATTATAGGAATTATTTTAATACATACAAAAGAAGAAGAAACAGATATTACCAAAGACCAGACAAAGGTAGGAATGATTTTAAACGGAACAAGTGATGATAACAGCTGGGGAGAGTCCCATGTAGAAGGGATGGAAAAATGTGCCGGGAAATTAAATTTAAAAGTCGAATATCGGGAGAGCGTTCCGGTGGATGAAAGCTGTATGGATGTTATGGAAACTTTAATTCAGGATGGCTGTGAGATTATTATTTGTAATTCTTTCGGTTATGGGGAATGGGTTGCTTCCATGGCAGAAAAATATCCGGAAATTTATTTTTTTCATGCCACAGGAACCGGAAGTGGAGATAATCTGATTACCTATTTTGGTAGAATGTATCAAATACGGTATTTAAGTGGGATTGTTGCCGGTTTACAAACAAACACGAATGAGATTGGTTATGTTGCAGCTTTTCCCATTGATGAAGTAAACCGAGGAATCAATGCTTTTACTTTGGGAGTACGAAAAGTTAACCCGGAGGCTGTAGTATATGTAGAATGGTCAAATTCGTGGGAAGAGGAAGAAGCTGCTAAAATTGCAACGGAAAAATTATTGGATAATTATAATATTGACGTTATAGCAATGCATGTAGATACCAATGTTCCTTTGGATATTGCGGAAGAGAGAGGAATTTGGTGTATAGGTTATAACTATGACAATAGCAGTGTATATGAAAATTCATTTTTAATGGCACCGGTATGGCGTTGGGAAGAATTTTATGAACCAAGAATTTTGGAATGTCTCCAAAATAAATTTTACGGAAAGCATTATTGGGAGGATATGGCTTCAGGTATGTTAGAACTTTCGCCTCTTACAGATAATGTAAAAAGTGGAATTGAAGAAATTGTAGCAATAGAGAGATGGAAATTGGAAAGTGGAGTTTGGGATGTCTTTTATGGCCCTATTAAAGATCAAAGTGGTAAAATAAGGGTCAATGAAGGAGAAAGTATGACAGATCAGTCTATGTTGAGCGAATTTGATTGGTATGTAGAGGGAGTAAAGATAGATGAATAAAAAAGAAAAGAGAAGTATTTTAATTATAGTTGGAATAGTTATTTTTCTTATAATTATAGGTTCTATAATTTTTGTGGGGAAAAAAGAAAGTACCGCGGAGAAAATAGGAGTTATTCTTAGCGGAAGTGTAGAAGAAGAAGGATGGAACGGCATGCATTATCTTGGCTTTAAAAACAGCTGTGAGACGTTGGGAGTAGAAATGCTGGTAAAGGATAATGTAAAAGAATTTAGCGGTCAATGTGAAAATGCAATTCGGGAATTGGTTGAAGAAGGGGCTTCCATGATTGTTTTGTCCAGTTATGGTTATTCAAAAGAAGTTTATGAAGTTGTAAAAGAATATCCGGAGATTGTTTTTTATGGAAATTCTTCGGAATATCATGACAAGAATTTAACTTCTTATTTTGTAAGAATGTACCAGGCAAGATATTTAGCAGGGATTATTGCAGGCATGAAAACATCCAATGATTGTATCGGTTACGTAGCCGCAATGGAAAACAATGAGGTAAATAGGGGGATTAATGCGTTTACCCTGGGTGTAAGACGTGTAAATCCTGATGCTGTCGTAAATGTAATATGGACGGGTACTTGGGATAATGAAGAGGAAGAAACCCGGGCGGCTAAAACATTAATTGAAAAAGCGGGCGTTGATGTTATTACATATCATCAAAATCAATCCTATGTAGTAAATGAAGCTGAAAGACAAGGGGTTTATTCCATTGGATATCATGTACCATTGGAAAGTG
>JAFZGJ010000074.1 GCA_017555455.1 Lachnospiraceae bacterium | reverse complement strand
TTTTTTTATTTTTTACAGCTATCACAACTCTTACCAAACACCATATCATGGTTATAAAGAACAATATTTCTGTATAATATATTTCAAACATAATCACTTCTCCCCATGCAACAACGGCTCTGCAATCGTCTTATTAAACACCTCAATCAAAGGTCCCATACAAAATGCTGTAATTATGGTTCCTACACTTACTAAAGCTCCAAGGCCCGAAAAACTCTTATTTCCAACAAAATATAAAATACATCCCAAAATCACAGTACACAATTCCACTCCAATACGACAATAGCGGAATTTACCAATTTTCCACGTATTTGCCATAATAAGTGCAATAGCATCAAATGTGGACACACCTAAATCAGAGGTATAGTACAATGCACTGGCAAGACTCATTAGTACAATTCCTATCACTAAAAATACTGATCGTAACAAAATACCGGATACAGGAAATACCATATTTAATATCCATAAAGAAAATTCTGCCACATATCCTAAAAAGAACAGATTGATAATGGTTGCCAATCCTATGTAATGTTTATCAAAAATAAATGCAAATAATAGTAATACACCATTAATAATAACATATAAAGTTCCGTAACTAATTGGAATCACTTCCACCATTCCGTTTACAAACACTTGAAATGCATCCATCCCAAAAGCAGCATATTTGAAAAATGCCACACTCACTGCACAAAGGAAAACACCAAATATGGACATTGCAATTCGTTTTTTCATAAATATATCCTCCATAAAAAATGTGCAAAATGCAAATTGCAGTTTTATTCACATAAGATAAATATCATAAAACCATCAAAATGCACTTTGCACATCCCTACATAAAATTCAAATAATTTTTCTTATCAAAACATTTTATACAATTATTCAACAACTTCCCCATCTGGAAAAGCAACCTCTTTTGCTTCTTCATCAGAAATCATATCATCATTCTTATGTGTAAATTTGTCCACCAAATCAGGAACCATGTCAAGAATCTTTGTTACGCCATCCTGCTGTTTAATATTTACAAGTTTTGTTTTTCCATTCTGAATAACTAAAATAGCGCTTGGACTCATTTTACCGCCGACTCCACCGCCACCACTGGATTTCTTATCCTGATTTCCTGCTCCGGCACCAAGACCAAATGAAACATCTACTAATGGTACCAGAATAGTATCTCCTACGTTAATCGGTTCTCCTACTACTGTTTTTGTGCTAAGTACACTATCTACGCCTTTTAATAAAGATGTCATTACGGAATTAAAATTATTTTCTGCCATGATTTATATCTCCTTTTTCTTATCATTCTATCTAACATTCGTTTTAAACATTCTGTCATTTGACTCTGTCAAGTACATTTTATTTATTGAACATTTCTATTTTCAATTTACAATTCTATTTTATCATTCTTCGCACTTCCAAGTTCATCAAAAATCATCTTAATAAATTTGAAACAATGTCGGTTTAGGAGTAACGATACTATTTGATATAGTAAATTTCCTAATCTGATATGCCCTTTCACATTACCTTCTATATTTATTACTTCATTTTCGAAATTCGGTACAATCTGCACTTTATTACCAATAATTGGATACATGGCTCCTAATGCTCCCATAAATTGACCCGTAGTACACGGATCTGAAAATCCAATTTCTCCGGTTAATTCCCATTTTCTTGGTAAAACTGCTTTTATCATTCTTCCAAATTTCTTTTTGGCTCTGCTAAAAGTAATCTGTGTTTCTTTTCTATTCCAAAGTTCCAGATAATGTTCTACCTTTAGCTTTCCATCTTGTATTTTAGTTATAATATCTTTTATTTTCTGTATTATATCCTGAATTCTTGATTTAACATCTTCGATTTTCTCTGATAATGATTTTTTTTCTTTTTCAGAAATTATATCTTCCGAATCATTCTGTATGTTTTCTACCTTTTCTTGTTTATTATTTCCCTTATTTTTCTCCGTAGCCTGCTTTGCAAGTTCAGCCTCTTCTTTTGCTTCTGCTTCCATTTCTTTTTCCCATGCAGCAAGCTCATCTACCTGACTATTTGCTTTTACGCTTTCAGCATTCGCTTCTAATATTTTACTCTCAACATTTGTCTCCTGAATTTCACTTCCTGCATCTTGGGCATTAATTTCCGTTACTGCATTTTCTGAATTAACCGTATTTATTTCATTCTGTGTAGTTTTCTTATTTTTCTTTTTGGTTTTTATCTTCTCAGGCTTTTTCTCTCCATCTGTAGAATCAAAAACCTTAAAACCACACACCCGCACTTGCATACGAAATTCTTCGTCATAACAAAATTTCATATATATCAGATAAAAGAACCACGTTATTTTCCCCTGAACTCCCGGCTTTTTCTCCAAAAAATCCCATTCTGCACGATATCTAATCGGAACAATCAAAACAATTGCCACCAAGACTACCATCAACAGTAACAAAAATAATATGACTCTCAGTATCCATTGTAAAATCTGCAATAATACAACTCCCATGAATACCTCTTAACTTTATATTCTCTTACAATATATCTAATTAAAATATGTTTATTAAATATTTATTTACAGCTCAAACCAATTTACACATATGCAAATCTATTGCTTACTATTCATCAAATATTCCTTCACATTGGCATTCCCGGTTTCCCTAAATGCTTCTTCAACCATAGAAACCATTAAACTCTGTGCTTCAGAATACCCTTTTGCCAATCCAACAATAAGACCTACATTATCCCTAACCGCTTTCTGCTTAAAATAGGAACAATTCATACAATCCAACTGATTATTTCCATTAGATAAGGAAATTACATAAACATCTAACATTCCGGCTCCATGTTTTAATTTCCACATTACCTTCTGTTTATTTTTAATCCCCTCACCTACATACATTTCTTTCAAAAAACGCATGGACATCTCTCCATTTTTATTATTGCTACTATCAGAATCTTTTCCATATAGTAACAAAGAGGCGTTATCCGCCTCTTTAGTAATATTTCTTGTTTCCCCAAAGATTACTTCTTTTTAATTCCAAATATTCATTATAAGCCTTTTCTAAAATCTGTCTTTCATTTGCAAACTTAAGCAAATGATATGCTTCATGATATTTGTAAAATCCGGAATCAACAAAAAATTCTTCACGTTGTGGTTTACTGTAATAACTATCTGCCATCATCAAGTACCAATGTACTTCTTTTTCCACAACATCTTCAGGCACATTGAAAGAATACTCACTCTTTCCAATATACTTAATGATGGATGCAGTTGCCCCAGACTCCTCCATTACTTCACGTAACGCAGTGTCCTTATAATCTTCGCCTTCTTCTACAGTACCCTTTGGTAAAACCCATCCTTCATATTTGTTTTTAAAATTCTTATAAAGGAGTAAAATCTTACCTCGAAAAATAACCACACCGCCACAGCTCGTTGCTTCTATCATTGCAATTCCTCCCCGATTGGTGTGTTGCCACATTAGGCACATCGTAAACTATTTATAGTATAGACCACTTTTCTTCTCAAGGCAAGATTTAATTTACTTCAAACCAAGCATCAAATAGTCTTTTTGCAATAGGAACTGCATAATCCCCGCCGGAACCAATACTTTCCACAATAATGGTTACAGAAATTTCCGGATCTTCTGCCGGTGCAAAACCGGTAAACCACGCATGGGAATCTTCTTTTACCATGTTATATTCTGCAGAACCGGTTTTTCCCGCTGCAGTATACTCCAATCCTTTTAATTTTTTTGCGGTTCCCTGTTGCACCACTTCTGTCATTAACATCCTTAAGGTAGCCGCTTCCTGCTCTGTCATAAATTCCTTGTAAGGCTGCTTTTTAAATTCTTTTACCAACTCGCCTTCCGCCGTTTCTACTTTTGTTAAAAGCTGAGGCTTCATTGGTGTTCCACCGTTAGCAATAGCATTGGTAATCAAATGTAAATGCAGCGGTGTCATCTGAACACTTCCCTGCCCAAAGGAAATCTGGATCATGTCCTCTCCGGTCACACTGTCATCTACCTTTAACTTACTCCTACTATAATTAAAATCTACCGGCAGACTTTGGTTAAACCCTAAACATTCTATGGTTTCCTGATAGATTGTTCTATCAATACTAAGACCCATATTGGCAAAAGAACAGTTGCAGGATTTTGCAAACGATTTTATCATATTCACCTGATCATGAACCGTTCCATGATAACAGGTTATTTTACTGTCACCATATATAAAAGAACCTTTACAGTTATATGAATAGTTCTCATAATTTCCACTGTTTTGCCGTAAATATGCCAGGGAGGTTATTATTTTAAAGGTAGAACCGGGAGGATATATGCCTTGCGTCGCCCGGTTCAGTAACACCGTACTGTCTTCATCCTCCAAATACTCATCCCAATCCTCCGCAATAGTGCAAGGATTAAAATCCGGCTTAGAAACCATTGCCAGAATTTCACCAGTTTTTACATTGCTGACAATCACAGCCCCCTTAGAAACACCTAAGGATTTACCGGCAATTTTCTGCAAATCTATCCGTAAAGAGGTATATACATTATCTCCCGGATTTTTTACTCCGGCAATTTCATTATCTATTTGGTCGGATAAAGAAATATTAGACTGAATCAAATAAGAATTTGCCTGTGCTTCAATCCCCGTTTTTCCTTTGGTCGAAAATCCAACTACATGGGCAAATAAATCCTCATAGGGATAATTCCGATATTCCTTACCGTCATCCATGGTAATGGTTTCTGCCAACGCCTCCATATTTGCGGAATAAATCGTTCCTCTTCTGTTTTTGGCAGTCAGTACTTTCTGTCGGGAATTATAGCTGCTGTTTATCATATCCTGCCCTTCTACAATCACAAAATGAGCATAAAACCCCATCATTGCCACAAATAGGACCGAAAAGAAAATTCCCGTAAACCAAATATCTCTATTGGATTTCTTTTTTACTCCGTCATCACTAAACGAAGTCTTGGACTTCTTTTTCCACATTTTTCATTTTAACTCCTGCTTTACTTTTCTCAGCTTTCATTTTCTTCAAAGCTGCTTTTTCAGATTTTATTCTTGCCTTTTCCTGTTCTTTTTCTTCCGTAAATTTAAGTATATACAACCCTTGCATAATGGAAAAAAGAATCAATGTCGTTAAAACACTACTTCCTCCATAACTAACCAAGGGAAGTGTTACTCCGGTTAAAGGAATAAATTTCATTCCCCCGCCAACTGTAAGGAAAATCTGAAAAATATACATAACAGCCAGTCCACAAGCTACTAATCGATAATAAATATCATCCAAATCCATGGCAATTTTTAAAAATGCCAAAAAACAGTTCAAACAAATCATAATCAGGCACAAAGCAAAAACACCACCCAATTCTTCCGCGATTGCTGAAAATATAAAATCCGATTCTACAAAAGGAATATCTTTCGGAGTTCCCTGATACAATCCCATACCGAACCATTTCCCACTACCTATGGCAAACAAGGACTGCGACATCTGATATCCTTCATTATCAATTACGGAAAACGGATCTAAAAACGCCTGCACCCGCACGCGTACATGAGAAAACAAATGATATCCCACTATTGCAGCACCTCCGCCACATAAAAAACCTGCAATTAAATATAGATAATTACAGCTGGCAATCAGTACCATAAACAGATACCCCATGAAAAAGATAATAGAGCTCCCCAAATCTCTGGATGCCACTAAAATTAATACATGGATTGCTGCAAAACCGGCTGATATCACTACCTCTTTTAACGTCGCTGCTTTATACAATAAGGAAGCAATAAAAAAGACAAAAATAATTTTTACAAATTCAGATGGCTGTAGGGTAACTCCTGCTATGTTATAAGTAATTTTAGCTCCTTGGGTAACCTGTCCCAAAACAAGAACCATTCCCAGTGCAGAAATTCCAACTGTACCATAAAGCCATTTTAAGTGCTTAATAAAACGTAATTTATGTACAAAAAAAGGAATAATCAATGCTGCCGCCAAAGAGATTACAACAATAAAAAATTGTTTCATTGCCTTATCGTAATCCAGCCTTGTCAGCATAATAAAACCAATACTTAGCATCATACACATATTATTTATGATTAGCCGGTTACTCTTTGGATATATCATCTGATATAAAATAATTGTAGAAAATAACGCAATCTGTAAAAAAGCATAGAAAAACAAATATTCAATCTGACCTGTTTGCAGACACATAGACAAATACGCCAGAAATTGAACAAAAAACATATACACGTTTTGTCTGACAAAAACACCTGTCTTTTCATCATCCCTATGCTTTCCTAATGCAATAAAAGCCTCCAAGGTATAAATACCCATCAAAAGCGCAATTACATATTTGGAAAACTCCACAATATAATACTGCATACCTTTTATAATGCTCCTTTTTTATAATGCCCTGTCGTATAATCCTTTAAAAATGAAAAATCTGTCTTTCCTTTTTCTAAATATTCTGTATACGCTCCTAAAATCTGCTGTACTTCTTTTTCAGATTCTGTTGTGAAATCAAGACGAATTCCCTGTCCCTTTAATCTTTCTATCTGTTCCAGATTTTGATGCAGTGAATTAGGTACCGAATTATAAATTACATTGTAGCAATAATTACAATTTGTCTGTACTTTAAAATCAGTTTGATAACGGTCTGTAATACTGTCCTCAAAAGATACTCCTGCATTCCGGCAGGCACCTTTGGTTTTACGGATACAATTAGCAGTTACCATCATAGGAATCTTCCCATAACATAAATATTCTGCCTTTTCATTCTGTAATTGTTTCCACTCATGAATATTACACTCTACAGGCATCAAGAAGCTTTGTGCTTTATCCTTCCAAAACTGCAACACTTCCTGATTCCATGTATATACGTGATAATTTAATGCAATTTCACCACTATAATTATGATATTTTAAGAAACTATAGGTTTCTAAGTTGGAAATTAACATTCCCTTAGCAAAATCCTTAGAAATTTCTATTAATTTTTCCAGCTTACCATAATCCTTTGCTCTAAGAACCTCAGGAGTTTTCAACCAAATTTCTTTTTCCTTGGGAGCCTCTTTTAATTCCTGCAACAATGCAGATTTTACATCCAACCATAAATCTCCTGATACATAAATACGTCTAATACCCTTATTTTTTAAGGCAACCTTACATTGTTCATAAGAAGAAACCAACACATGAAGCTGTTTTTTGCTGTTGACTTTTTCATCCGCATCGACCGTTTTAGTCAAGGTTTTATTTTTCAAACTCTTAACCTCAAGACTTTTTTCCCGTTCTACATTCTCGCTTGTTTTCAGACTATCTCTACGAATCTTTTCTATACTTTCTTTTATCTGTTGTTCCAGTTCCTCAAAAGCTTGTCTTCTTAATTCATTCAACGCTTTTAAAGGAATAAAAATGTCCTCATCCATCTCAAGTTCCAAAGCAGAAAATACAAAATCCGTATTTCCTGTTTTATTCAACTGTTTTTCAACATCTTCCCTTCCCACGGGACGTTTCTGTGCAGAGTCCACCATATTACCCTCCACATAAACCATATAGTCTTTAAATATAAGTTGCAAAGCAGCGGGATGTCCTTTTTTCAAAGTAACAAAACCGGATACTTCCGCCTTCAACGGCTGTTTTACATATTTATCATAAATAGATGCTGCAAATTCTTCATCAATACCACTATAGCTTGGCTTATGAATGGTTACCATTTCTTTGCCATTATGACGTTTATAATAACCGTCTTGGATATCTGTTCTGATATAAAGAGATTTTAAAGCTTCCCAATCCTTCTTTTCTACTTTGATTTCCTGTAAATTATTCTGATAACATAAATCTATATATTTCCGATAAATGGCTGTTACTCCTGCCACATACTCAGGACGTTTCATACGCCCTTCAATTTTAAAAGAATCAATTCCCGCTTTGATAAGTTCCGGTACTAACTCAATAGAACACATATCCTTTAAACTCAAAGGGTATTCTTCTTTCTTATTCTTGACATTATCCCGATTTGCCAAATTCACCTGATAAGGAAGCCGGCAGCTTTGAGCACACTTCCCACGGTTTCCGCTTCTTCCTCCTAAAAAAGAACTAAAAAAACACTGTCCCGAATAACAGTAGCACATAGCTCCATGAATAAAAGCTTCTATCTCCAATCCCTCTTTTTTCAAAAGCTCCATTTCCTTTAAAGACAGTTCTCTTGCAGGAACCACCCGAACCGCACCTTCTTCTTTTAACATTCGTACTGAATATGGTCCTGTCACTGCCATCTGTGTACTGATGTGAAGTTCTAAAAGAGGAAATGTTCTCTTTAAAAAAGCCAACAAACCTAAATCCTGAACAATAACTCCATCCAATCCTGCATAATAGAAAGGAGTCAAAAATTCTTCTACTTCCTCCAGTTCCGACTGCTTCATCAATGTATTTAAAGTCAAATATACCTTTCTATCAAATAAATGAGCATAATAAATGGCCCTACACAAAGTTTCTTCATCAAAATTCTCCGCAAAAGCTCTTGCTCCATATTTTACTCCGCCTAAATAAACAGCATCTGCTCCGGCATGAATCGCTCCTAAAAAACTTTCATAGCTTCCTGCCGGTGCTAATAATTCTACTCTTTTCAAAAATATTATCCTCTTTTCTTCTAATTCAGTTATAAATTTCCGTACTTTAATACATTCAAATATAAATTTATATCTATGTTTGCTATTTTCTTGTATATTTACATAAAGGAGCTGTCTTTTGACAGCTCCCCCCATATTTCACTTATTTGGTAACTTTTGAAAACAAACTGTTACCTATTTATCTTTTAATCCGGCTTCCAAACGAATGACTTTTTTCTCAGAATCATTTAATTCCTTTTGGGCATTCTTTAAGCTCTTTTCTGTACTCTCTAACTTAATCTGAGTAGCAATTAACTGATGCTTCAAATCATACAACTCTTTTTCTTTGGCTTCAATCTCATCTTCCAAAGAATGAATCTGTTTTTTGGCTTTGAAATAATCATCTGCAATATTCAACTGCATTAATATATTCTGCATATCCAAAGGCTGTCTGCGGAAACTGTCTACTTTCCCATACTCTGCTAATTTATTATTCAAATAAGAGGCTACTTTCTGTAAATATTCTTCACTTTCATATCCACAAAGGGTCAGTACTTTACCTCCGATGATTACTTCTGCATCTGTTTTCGCTGCCATAATTGTTACTCCTATATATAACGATTTATCTTGTGCTTATGTTTATGCTTTCAGCAATTCAGATCATCCATTCGCATGCCTCTGAATAGTTATCATTATATAGAAATCACAATTACATTTCAAGTCCTAAATGCTTATAAGCATAGTCTGTTACAACTCTTCCTCGCGGAGTTCTATTGATAAATCCATTTTTTATCAAATATGGCTCATAAACATCTTCTATGGTTCCGGAATCTTCTCCTATAGCCGCCGCTAAAGTATCCAATCCTACAGGACCGCCGGAAAACTTCTCAATCATAGTCATTAAAATATTTCTATCAATATGATCCAACCCCATTTTATCCACGTCTAATAAATCCAACGCAATATTGGCCACTTCTTCCGTAATCATACCATCATATTTTACCTGAGCAAAATCCCTCACTCTTTTTAATATACGATTGGCAAGCCTTGGCGTTCCACGACTTCTTCTGGCAAGCTCCCTGGCACCTTTTTCATCAATTTCCACATTCAAAATTTTTGCAGAATGTTGGATAATTAACTTTAATTCCTCCACGGAGTAAAATTCTAACCGATGAATTACCCCAAAACGGTCTCTTAACGGAGCCGTTAACATTCCCGCTCTGGTGGTGGCTCCTACCAAGGTAAACTTAGGTAAATCCAAACGGATACTTCTGGCTGTGGCCCCTTTTCCAATCATAATATCAATGGCATAATCCTCCATTGCCGGATAAAGAACTTCTTCTACCTGACGGTTCAATCTGTGAATCTCATCCACAAATAATAAATCTCCTTCCTGAAGATTATTCAAAATCGCCGCCATCTCTCCCGGTTTTTCAATGGCAGGACCACTGGTCACCTTTAAATTAACCCCCATTTCGTTGGCAATAATTCCTGCCAACGTAGTCTTACCCAATCCCGGAGGCCCATAAAACAATACATGATCTAAGGCATCCTGTCTTTGTTTTGCCGCTTCTATGTATATTTTTAAAATCTCTTTTGCCTTTTCCTGACCAATATAATCTTTTAAATATTGTGGACGAAGACTACCTTCAATCTTAACATCTTCTTCCTGAATACTGGTTTCAATCACTCTACGTGCCACGTTCTGTAACCTCACTTGTTACTTTTTTATTACCCATATAGCTAAATTCTCAGCTCATTTTTAGAACATATGCTTCAATGCCGCCTTTAAAATTGCATCACTTGTCATATCTTCCGTAATTTCAACAGCATTTACCGCCTTCATACTTTCTGATGCAGAATATCCCAATGCTGTTAAAGCCTCTATTGCATCATTTCTTGCACCCGCATTTTCTGCTTTGGTACTTACAATAGTAACTGTTTCTTCTCCCATTCTTGCAAAAGTCTCTTCCACAGATACCTTATCCTTCAAATCAATTAACAATCTCTGAGCAGTTTTAGCCCCGATTCCGGGAGCCTTGGCAATGGTTTTGGAATCCTGGGAAATAATTGCCAAACGTAATTCTTGTGCTGAAAATATGGACAAAATTCCAAGGGCACCTTTGGGTCCCACACCGTTTACTCCAAGTAAAAGCAAAAACATCTGCAAATCATCCTTGGTTAAAAAACCATAAAGTGCAAGCACATCTTCCCTTACATAAGTATAGGTATGAATCTTAATATTATTTCCAATTCCGGGCAACCCTTCTATTACTCTTAAAGATACTTTTACCTGATAACCGATATTATTCACATCAACCACAATATAATCATTGCCGATTTCTTCTAATGTTCCTTTTAAATATGCTATCATATTAAAACCTCTTTTTTATATTCTTTAAGAAGTATAACACACTCGAACATATGTTTCAACATTAATAAATATAAAAGTCGAAGTAATTCCCCCCGGAATCACTTCGACTTCATCTTTATTTCTGATTAATATAATTCACCAAACCTTCACATGCAATAATTTTCTGCATGAATGGCGGGAATGCCTGACCTTTGTACTCTGTTCCTTTTGTCAGGTTTTTAATAATACCGCTGTCAAAATCCACTTCTACCTGATCTCCATCTTCAATTCCTGCCGCTGCTTCCGGACATTCAATAATCGGAAGTCCGATATTGATAGCATTACGGTAGAAAATTCTGGCAAAAGTTTCTGCAATAACACAATCTACACCGGCAGCTTTGATAGCGATTGGTGCATGCTCTCTGGAAGAACCACAACCAAAGTTCTTAGTTGCCACCATAATATCTCCCTTTTGCACTTTTTTCACAAACTCTTTATCAATGTCTTCCATACAATGTGTAGCCAATTCCGCAGGATCTGAAGAATTCAGATATCTTGCAGGAATGATTACATCTGTATCTACATTATCTCCATATTTAAAAACACGTCCTACTGCTTTTTTCATAGTTTGTCTCCTCCTATAACTGACACGGACAGGAAATCTTTCCGGTCACTGCGCTGGCTGCTGCAACTGCAGGGCTTGCCAGATAAATTTCTGATTTTACATGTCCCATACGTCCTACAAAGTTACGGTTTGTGGTGGATACACAACGTTCCCCTTCTGCTAAAATACCCATATAACCTCCAAGACATGGACCACAGGTAGGTGTACTTACCACTGCACCCGCTTCAATAAAGATTTTTAACAGCCCTTCTTCCATTGCCTGTAAATAAATTGCCTGAGTTGCAGGAATAATGATACAACGAAGACCTTTTTTCACATGACGTCCTTTAAGAACTTGCGCAGCACATCTTAAATCGTCTAAACGTCCGTTAGTACAGGAACCGATAACAACCTGGTCAATTACTACATCTTCTGTAATTTCATCGATGGTCTTTGTATTTTCCGGAAGATGTGGGAAAGCGATGGTTGGTTTTAAGGTAGATAAATCAATCGTATACTCTTCATCATAAACCGCATCTTCATCCGCTTCATAAATAGTATATGTTTTGGTAGAATGTTCTTTCATATATTCAATGGCCAAATCATCTACAGGGAAAATACCATTTTTTCCACCGGCTTCAATTGCCATATTTGCAATAGTAAATCTGTCATCCATAGTTAAATTAGCAATACCTTCACCAACAAATTCCATGGATTTATATAAAGCACCATCTACACCAATCATACCTATAATATGTAAAATAACATCTTTACCACTTACCCATTTCTGTGGTTTTCCAATCAAATTAAATTTAATCGCACTGGGAACTTTAAACCATGCTTTTCCGGTTGCCATTCCTGCGGCCATATCTGTACTTCCTACACCTGTTGAGAAAGCACCTAACGCACCATAGGTACAGGTATGGGAGTCAGCACCGATAATAACATCACCTGCAACAGTAAGACCTTTTTCCGGCAACAATGCGTGTTCAATTCCCATTTCTCCAACTTCGAAATAATTCGTAATTTCATTTCTCATGGCAAATTCTCTTACACATTTGCAATGTTCTGCGGATTTAATATCTTTATTTGGTACAAAGTGGTCAGGAACCAACGCAATTTTATCTTTGTGGAATACTCCGTCCACTTTCATTTTTTCCATTTCATGAATTGCAACCGGACTGGTAATATCATTCCCCAATACTAAATCTAAATCTGCTTCGATTAATTGGCCGGCTTCAACATATTCTAATCCTGCATGAGCAGCTAAAATTTTCTGTGTCATTGTCATTCCCATAACAATACTCCTCCTTAAATTCATCTTTGGTTATTATAACATCATGAACTATATAAATACAATACATATTATTTATGCTTGCCATAACTCATTGTTATAAGATATACTCTAATTATCTCATTTTACCTTGAGCATAAAACTATAAAACATCTTTATTTATATAACATTACAAAAAGGAGCCAAAACATGGAATCAAATTTAAATTTATACTATATCTTCTATACCGTTGCTGAATGCAGAAATATTTCCGCAGCCGCCAAAGAACTATACATCAGCCAGCCTGCTATTTCTAAAGCAATTTCCAAACTGGAGTCCAACCTGGATACCACACTTTTTATCCGTAATTCCAGAGGTGTCAGCTTAACTCAAGAAGGCGAATATCTTTACAAACAAGTAAAACACGCTTTTGTATGCATCCGAAACGGTGAAGATAGAATCCGCAAAATGAACGAATTAGGTGTGGGACACATTACCATCGGTGTCAGTACCACCCTTTGTAAATTTGTACTACTTCCTTATTTAAACGAATATATCAAGAAAAATCCGCATATTAAAATCAAAATTTGCTGTCAGACCTCCAGCGAAACCATTGCTGCTTTGGAAAACGGTTCCATTGACATCGGCTTTATAGGACTTCCTGAAAAAATCAAAGGTTTAGGTTCTACTCCTTTAATGGAAATTCATGATACCTTCGTTACCACAAAAAATTATTTAGATCACCTAAAAATCCGTGAAGGTGTTACAGAAGAAAATTTGTTTGACCGCGCCGTATTTATGATGTTAAATAGCGAAAATATCAGTAGAAAATATGTAGAACATTATCTTTCCTCTCGTCACATGGAGCTTTCTGAGATTATGGAAGTTGGTAATATGGACCTGCTCATTGAATTTGCCAAAATTGATTTAGGAATTGCTTGTGTAATCCGGGAGTTTGTACAGAAAGAATTAGATTCCGAAGAATTAATAGAAGTATCTTTAGAAGAAGCCATTCCTAAACGGGATGTCGGATTCCTTTATCACCAAATTACTTTGAAGGATAATCCTGCAGTAGAGGGTTTTATTTCTTATATTAAAGAACACCTTCACTAAAAAAGAGGATGTAATATTGGGCTACTTCCAATATCACATCCTCTTTTCTCTACTTATATTCCTCAAACAACTGCTTACGGAATTCTTCGTCCTTAGTTGCTTTTTCCAAATCTTCAAATCTCTTATCGGCAAGTAATTTTGCATATAATGCATTAATAGCTTTTTCCGCAGATTTACGTTCACTGTCACGAATCACCTGAATAGCTTTTTCCATTCCGTCTACCGCATTTTTATCTTTCTTTTCTTCTTCCTTTATGAATTCAGAAGCTTCTTTTTTTGCCGCTTTTTCTTTTCTGTATTCCTCCAGCATGTCTTCCGGAATGGAACCGTCTTTTGCCATTTCCTTTTTGTTGTCTACCATATTAGTGTAGTCCTTTAAAGGTCGACCAAGCATCTTAAACATTTCAGCCATGGATGCTGCATAAACACAGGTAGTTCCAATCCAATACATATTTTTCTTGTAATCAATTCCACCCTTGGAAACACTACTGTTTACATAGGGCATAAACATTTCTTTTATATATTCCGGCTGCACTGCCCAATCCGGATATTCCGTTCCGTCAAAACGAAGAAAATCCACATAAGGCTGGGATGCCAAAAACAAATAATCTTCCTCTTCCTGCTCAGCTAAGATAGGTTTTGCATTGGCTCTCAAATACAAAGTTTTTACCATATTCTCTTCTTTCCATACAATGGCAGGACAGTTGTAAATATTGTATACTTTTGATTGGCCTACTACAATTTTATGGTGTTCTTCCGGAACATTATTTACCTTTAAAATTTCTTCATACTCTCTTTTTTGTTTTTCCAGTTTATCTTCTGTGGGCTGCTGTTTTTTCACCACTACTAAGATAATACATGCTATTACCACTAGGGCTGTAACAATATATTCCATACGATACCTCTTTAAAAAGGGTTGTCACAGTTTCCTGTCACAACCCCTTATATCTTATTTTTTCTTACGGCTTGCTTCAATCATTCTGATAGTTTCATCAGATGGAGCGGAAATCACTGCTGCTGCAATAATTTCTCCTCCCGGAGGATTTGCTTTTACAGCTTCTACGGCTGCTGTTACTGCAGATACATCTCCGCTTAAAAATACTGTAACATGTCCACCACATTTTGTATTCCAACATTCATATGTAACCTGAGATGTTTTAAGCATCTTATCAACAATCATAACCGCTGATGCACTACCTAAAGTTTCAACTAAACCTACTGCCTGCATTTTCATATTTCTTCTCCCCTTCCCTACTTATTAATTGTCATTTCTGCTGCAATTTCTGTTCCTTCTGAAGGAGAAGCAATAATTGTTTTTGCTGTTACTTTGCCAAGACGGGATGCAGTAGCTACTGCAACATCCATAGCTGCATTCACACTGGAAATATCCCCTCTCATTTTTACACATGCACCACTTTTTAAACGGTTACGTTCTACCGCCTGAATTGAAACATCTGCTGCTTTAGATGCTGCATCCAAAGCTACATATGCTGCAACAAGATTATCAACTTCAAAAACGCCCAATGCTTTACCATTATATTGTTCCACTTGTTGTTCCTCCACTCTATACCTTCTTGAATACCTTAAATCTACTGTTTTTCTCTATTCCAGTAGAACAAATTTATTCTACTATATTATAACTTTTTTCACATTGTCTGACAACTATATTTTTTTATTCCGGTAAATTTCTTTTCCATTTTCCCTTTACATAGAAAATAGCTGTAATAATTGCACCCAGCAACCAAGAAATTAAAAGAGAGATAAACACACTTTCCTCCCGCCCGTTAGGAAATTCAGGACTTCTTGTAAGAAAAGCAAGACCATAAGCGATAGGTACACGGACACCAACTGTAGTAAACAATGAAATCCACATAGGAGTCATGGTATCTCCTGCTCCACGCATAACACCGGATAAACTTTGAGTAACAGCCACTGCAATATAGCCAACTGCAATAATTCCCATCATATGGCGACTTAAATCAACCAATTCCTGTGTTTCTGTAAAAATTCCCATTAATGTTTTACCAAACAAAAGAATCAATATGGTTAAAACTGTGGATGTCATTACTACCATAATGGTTCCCTGCTTCGCTCCCTGAATTACTCTGTCCCTTTTTCTGGCACCAACATTTTGTCCTGAATAAGTTGTCATGGCTGTTCCGAAAGAAAAGTTAGGTAACATGGCAAATCCGTCTACGCGCATAATAATTACATTTGCTGCAATCAGCAATTCTCCAAAACTGTTGGTTAAAGACTGTACCGTAATCATAGCCAAGGAAAGAATCGCCTGAGTTAAACCGGAAGGCAATCCAAGACTGATAATTTTTCCGGTATACTTTTTTACAGGTTTTAAATAAGAAAATCCCATATCAAAGCATTCTGTCATTTTCCTTAATTTTCTAAAACATAATAAAGCCGATACTGCTTGGGAAATAATAGTTGCCCATGCAACACCGCTGACTCCCATATTAAACTTAACTACAAAAAGCAAATCTAATACTATATTTAAAGCTGCCGCTACTGCAACATAAATTAAAGCCGAAAAAGCATCTCCCAAACCACGCAGCACACCACATAAAATATTATAATAAGCACTTCCCACAGACCCCACACAAAGAATCAACAAATATGAAGTACACCAGTCTATAATAGTCTCCGGGGTTCCTAATAATTCCAACAAAGGTCTTACAAGAAGCATGGAAATAACCATAATAATCAAAACCGCGATAGCAGTTAAGGTAATACAGTTACCAATGGTAATTGATAATTCTTTCCTCTGCTTAGCTCCAAAATATTGGGAAACCATGATACTTGCCCCTATACTGATTCCAATAAACAAAACCAGAAGAAGGTTTAAAATCGGCGTAGCACTTCCTACCGCCGCAAGGGCATTATCTCCCACATATTTTCCTACCACAATACTGTCTACGGTACTGTACAGCTGCTGTGCAATATTTCCCAATAACATAGGCACAGTAAAAAGTACAATCTTTTTCCAAGGGGTTCCCTCTGTCATATCTGTAGCTTGAAATAATTTTTTGATTTTATCCAGCATATTCTCTCCCTCTTCTTTTATGAAGTCTCGTTAACACTATATTATTTACTAATGTCTAGCTAAAAACATTAAATAGTATTCCACATAAAACACCTGTCAAATATAGAATTCCCATTATTTTAAAGTTCTCTGCTTTATTTTCATTTACCCGCAATAATACCAAAATTCCCACACCGGCTCCAACCAAAAGTCCGGCCATCATGGTCCCAAAGCTCATAAGACCATCTAAGAACATCTGAGTAATAACTACGGAAGATGCACAGTTAGGAATCAAACCGATTACTCCAGCCAAAACCGGTCCCAATATAGGCTTATTTAAAATAAAATCCGCCAGTTGCTCTTCACCAATAATTTCAATTCCTATATTTAAAACTACAGTTATTAACAATACGAATATAAAAATCTGCAGCGTATGTCTGACCGCCGATTTTAAAATCCCATCCTCACAATGACAATGTTCATGTTCACAAAAATCGTGAATTTTTATTTCTACCTGTTCTTTCTTTTTTAAAATATGATAAATAAAATCTACCAATATTCCAACACTTATTGCAATTACAACTTTAACAACTAAAATCTTAGCAATCACTGCCGGTTCTACCGATTTTGAAATCATAATGGGTAACATCTCATCCGATGTAGAAAGAAAAATTGCCAACAAGGTTCCTACAGAAATAATCCTTCCTGCATAGAGATTAGATGCTACAGCGGACATTCCGCATTGAGGTATTACACCAAGAGCACCTCCTACTACCGGACCGGCTTTTCCCGCTTTTTCCAACCAAAGATTTGTTTTTTCTCCGGCTTTTTTTTCTAAAAATTCCATAAAAATATATGTGATAAATAAAAACGGAAGAATTTTCAAACTATCACTGAAAGCATGCTCCAGTGAATGTATTAAAATATGTGTCACTTATTTTCCTCTTTTCTTTATTATAGTTCATTCATGAATCCAAAAAAATTTAACTCATGTCTAAACTTTTATAAATACTGTAGAATATTATCACACATTAATTCTACCTGTAAATCCCAACTTTTACTGAAAGTTTCCCCTTTTTCGTCTGATATTCTACACCATTATATACAAATTTTCCATATCCTCTGACGCTGACAACATCCCCCATTTTTAACTGATAGCTGTTATTTTCACACAGCCTTGAATTTATATATATTTTCTTGGCACGAAAATGTTCTATACTTTGACTTCTGGATAAGTTATATACCTTGGCGATTATCCCATCAATTCTTTCCGACGCAGACAAAACAACCATTTCTTCTATTTCTTTTTTTACATATTCTTCTTCCTTTTCCAAAATCCTAAGCTTTACATGAGTATGGCGCACCTGTGACAGATTTTCCATGATAAACTCTGCAATTCTCTCCAAGCAGAAAACATAACCATTTTTTCCCTTGATAAAAATATCCCCCAGATTTTCACGTTCTATTCCCAAATTCATTAACGCACCCAAATAATCTCTATGATTCAGATTTTCTCCAAATTTTTCTATCAAAGGTTCTATTCCGATACATACAATGGGAAAAGGCTCTTCATACCCCAATTCCTCCGGATTTCCAAAACGGATTACTTTACGGTCACACCCCTCGGCACCACCAAAAACAGTAACCCCAGCAAATTTAAGCTGGGGTTCATTTTGATAAAATAAATCCAATTCCGGCAACGAAAGAAAATCTGTAAAAGTAAACATACTTTGTGTATAGGAGCGTTTTGCCAATTCCGCAAACCGTTTCTGCAACAACAAATCTTCTTTTTCCATATATTCTCCATTCATTATTCCACTTAGATTTTCATATGTTTTTATCTTAAATAAAATTAATAACTTCTTCTTTTGGAGCCTTAGCTGACTCTACTTTTACTGCATGAAGCACCGGCCCTTCTCCATGGTAATCCGCCCAATATTCACAAGCCACCTTGGCAGTCACTTTCACCCATGCTTTTTCTTTCAAATCACATGCATTGTCATATTCACAGGCAAATCCTAAAAATGCCATATCATCCGCACAACAGGTCATTGCCAATCTCCCGGGTACGAAATAATTTGCAGGAAATGACTTAGGTTTCAACACCTGACCCAAAAACTGTACCGTTTTTCCCACATATCTTTCTATATGATCCAAGGAGTCTAAATACCAAACTGCATATCCTTCATCATCTAATTCAATCACCGGTTTATTCAAATCATAAGGAAGTTCTTCTTCCATCATTTCATTAATTTCACCCTGAGAATCTTCAAAAATAATTTCTGCCTGTTGATTTACAGCTTTTACATTACGTTTATAATTACTTAATTCTTTGATTCCGTCACATCGGTTAAAAATAATCATTTCCGATTTACGAACCATTTCCGCAACCATGGATTTCATATTGGTATAATACATAGGGAACGTAGATGCGTCAATCATAGTAATTTGCTGGTCGATACTCCAGTGAATGGGAAGTCTGATTTCTTTCATATTCCACATACCATTAAATTCGATAATAATTCGCTCCGGTCTGTATTTCTTTTCCAGTTCCATTAAGTATTCCGGATTGAAATCTTCTTCATCTTCAACTACTTCCATAACCGTTTTGGTTCTTTTCAGAAGCTCTTCCTCATATTCCAACTCTCCTTCTTCGCATAAAATAAGCAAAGTTGTTCCTTTGGATTTAAAGTATGGCTGACCGATTGTATATTTAATAAATTCCGTTTTTCCGCTTTCTAAAAATCCATTGATGAAATAAACTGGTATCATGATTTCCTTCTTTCTTCTAAACACCGAATAATTCTCCTAATTTATCTTCCTGAATCTTAGAACCGATAACACAAAGCTTTCCGGTTACATCTGCTTTTCCACGTCTTATTGACGTTTCTCCCGGAACATAATCAAAGTAAATCCATTCGCTTCCGTTTTTATCTGCTACCATTCCTTTAGCACGAAGTACGAAACCGTACTGTTTTTCATCTTCCAACGCTTCTAAGATACTTTCAATTTCTTCTACACTAAAACTATGGTGTGTTTCTTTTCCCCAGCTTGCAAATACTTCATCTGCATGATGGTGTCCGTGGTGGTCATGATCGTGACAACCACAAGTACATCCTTCTCCATGATCATGATCATGATGATGCTCATGATCGTGATGATGATGGTCATGATGATGGTTATGTTCATGCTCATGACAACCGCAATCACAGTCTTCATCATGGTGATGATGATGGTCATGATGATGGTCATGGTCATGCTCATGACAACCGCAATCGCAATCTTCATCATGGTGATGATGGTGGTCGTGATGATGATGTTTTGTTTCTTCTAATAATTCTTTTTCCATATCAGAAACTTTTTCCATGGTATCCATAATAGCCTGTCCATCTAATTCTTCCCATGGAGTTGTAATGATAGTTGCTTCTCCATTATGTTCACGTATTAATTCAATGGCTTTGTTTAATTTTTCTTCAGAAATATTTCCGGTACGGCTTAAAATAATGGTTCCCGCATGTTCAATCTGATTCACAAAGAACTCGCCAAAGTTTTTGATGTACATTTTACATTTAGATGCATCTACAACAGCTACCGCACTGTTTAACTGTACTTCTTCTTCAAAATCCACATTTGCCACCGCTGCAGCAACATCAGATAATTTACCAACTCCGGAGGGTTCAATTAAAATTCTTTCCGGATGATAGGTTTCTAATACTTCTTTTAAAGAGGTTCCAAAATCACCTACCAAAGAACAGCAGATACAACCGGAGTTCATTTCTTTAATTTCAATCCCTGCTTCTTTCAAGAAACCGCCGTCTACACCGATTTCTCCGAATTCATTTTCAATCAAGACTACTTTTTGTCCGTTTAAAGCTTCTTTTAAAAGCTTTTTAATTAAAGTAGTTTTTCCGGCACCTAAAAAACCGGAAATTATATCAATTTTTGTCACTTTTTCTCTCTCCTTTTTATAAAAATGCAAGCCATAAAACGTTTCCTTACAGAACGGTTTTATGACTTTTATAAATAGAAACAAGCGGGACGATAAGCCGGGTTATGTCTTGAGTGATCATCTATCTAGAGCTACTGTTACCAGTAACTTCAAGCGACCCACCTGAAAGCAGATCGGGCAAATCTATAGCTTTCTTTCTGGTCTTGCTTCGAATGGGGTTTACATATGCCCCTTCTGTTACCAGAAGGGCGGTAGTCTCTTACTCTGCCTTTCCACCCTTACCTGACTGCTGTAATTAGAATTGACTATTTTACTCAACACTAATCACAACAGTCAGGCGGTATATTTCTGTTGCACTAGCCTTGGAGTCACCTCCACCGGACGTTATCCGGCATCCTGCCCTATGAAGCCCGGACTTTCCTCACCTGTTAAAAACAGCCGCGATCACTTATCCCACTTGTTACCATATTAATATAACTTAAACTACTTTTCCTCTTCTTGCAAGTAATTTCTATACTTTGAAGCAACTTCCACCCACAAATTCCCTAACAATAGAGTTCATGGGAAGTTCTTCATTTCCTATTCCCAAGAAATAACCCAGGAATTTTAAAAGACGTTTTGCCTCAAAATATTCCGGTTCTTCTTTACTTATACCAAATAATAATGGTTCTGCTTGAATTTTTAACATAGCAAGTTCATATAATGTTGCCGAATTAAACATGGCATCTGCACTTTCCTGATAAGGGAAAATATTCTGTTCTTCTCCCCGTCTTACGGAATTCCACATTTCCAAAGTGCGTTTTGCACAAGTTCCTCTGGTTCTGGCATCCCTTACCATACGACGAATCAACCTTCCGTCTGTGGTAGGAATACGGTTGTGTTCATCTACATTTAAACAGGTTAATGCACTGATATATATTTTATATTTACTTTCCTGCGGAAGTGCATGAGACATTTTATCATTCAGACCATGAATACCTTCGATTACCAGAATATCATCTTCTCCCAAAGTTTTAAAATCACCACGATATTCCCTTTGTCCTGTTTTAAAATTAAATCTTGGCATTTCTACGGTCTTTCCTGCCAGTAAGTCTAACATATCATTGTTAAACTTCTCTACATCAATAGCTTCCAGACATTCAAAATTATAATCCCCATTTTCATCTCTTGGCGTTAATTCTCTATTTACAAAATAGTCATCCACCGCAATTGGATGCGGTTTTAACCCATGAGTACGAAGCTGGGTTGATAATCTATGTGAAAGAGTAGTTTTCCCCGAGGAAGACGGACCTGCAATCATAACAAATTTTACATTACCGCGTTTCGCAATTTCACTGGCAATTTCTGCAATTTTTCTCTCCTGCAGTGCTTCCTGCATAAGAACTACGTCCTGCAAACGCTGTTCACAAATCGCTTTATTTAAGTCACCTACGGTTACAACCCCTATCTCTTCTGCCCATTTTTTTGCTTCCATTAAGGTTGCAAATAATTTTTCACGAGGTACAAAAGGCAACAATTCATTTGGTTTTTCCTGTGTCGGAAGGATTAATAAAATCCCCTCTTTGTAACTCTGTACCTCAAACAAATTAATATAGCCTGTAGATGGTACCATATATCCATAATTGTAATCATAGTACCCATCCAAAGAATATATATTCACATAAGAACTTCTCCGATACCAAAACAGTTCTTCTTTATCTTCCATTCCCTGAGAGGCAAAGACTTCCCGTGCTTTATCAATATAATAAGCCTGCTTTTCAATGGGAAGATTCTGCTTAACCATCTCCCACATTCTGTCCTTAATCTTTCCAATCAATTCCTCTGTAACGGTAAAATCTCCTTTTACAGAGCAATAATACCCCTGTGCCAGAGAAAATTCTACTTTAATTTTTCCTTTTTTAATATCTCCAATGACATCACAAACTGCTTTTACTAATAAAAATGTTGCACTTCTGACATAAGTAGAATATCCAATCTTATCTCTCATGGTAAGAAAGCTGATTTCGGCATCATTTTTCTTTGCTATTTTTGCCAATTCCCTGATTTTTCCGTTTTCAATGGCAATTAAAATCGGTGCATCAAAATCCTTCTGATATTCTTTTGCAATTGTTTCAAATGTAGTTCCTTTTGGAAATTGTCTTTCTTCTCCGTTTATTTTTACCGTAACCATACATATCCCCCTTTGTCACTGCTTTTACAGCAACCTACATTTCCATGCTTTTCTTTTCTACACTACTGTCCAAAATGGTTCTTTTTCCAACGCTTTTTTGATTTTAAGTTCCGGCAGTTCTCTTCTTAACACTTCCTCCATATAGGTTGTAAATATTTTTTCTAACCCATAGTGTCCTGCATCTATAACAGCTAAACCTCTTTCTACCGCATCTAACCCATTATGATGGTCGATGTCTCCGGTAATCAATACCTGTGCTCCATTTTTTATAGCAAGGTCTATATAACTTTTTCCGGATCCCGGAATCAAAGCTACTAAATCAATCAATTTATCCGGATCGCCAAATACCTTTACACTGGATAATTTGCATTTATCCTTTACGTACCTGGCACATTCCTCCAAAGACATGGTACGTAACAATTCCCCCATTCGTCCAATACCCTCTTTAGAAATTTCATCCTGAAATGTAACATCCAACACCTGACATTTTTCCAGCTCTAACAAATCTGCCACAGCATCTGCCATTCCCATAATATCAAAATTAGTATGCATGGCATAATAACATATATCCCGAGACACCAGATTGAATATTCTCTTTCCTATAAAATCACCGGTGGTAACGGATTTTATTCCTGAAAAAATCAAAGGATGATGAGTAATCAATAAATCGGCTCCCCAGGAAGCTGCTTCCTCTACTACCTCAGAAGTAGGGTCTAATGCCAAAAGAATCTTATTTATTTCTTTATCCTCCCTACCTGCTAAAAGACCAACATTATCCCACTTTTCAGCAAAACAACGGGGCGCTATTTTTTCCAAACAGGCAGTAACTTCACTACATTTCATACTCAAACCACTCCAATCCCAGATTGATGTACTTTAATTTTTCCTTGATTTCTTTTTGACGGCTATCACTTTTTTCCGTTCCCTGTTTCGATAAATTTATCAGAATTCCTTCATAAAGTTCTTTTTCTTTTCCTAAAAACTGACGTAAAACAGGATGCTTTTCTTTTAACAGATGTTCCCCATATTCATCATATAATAGCGAAATATCTGAAATATCTATCTTCCCCGATTTCATCATCTGCTGCATTCCTTTCGGAATACCCACTGACCACTCCGGTTTATATTCTCCACGGACAATTTTCATCATTGGATAATATTTTCCATCCTCTAATACCATATCTTCCTTTTCAATATGATACCCTATAGTTCTTACAAACTGACGTACCTTAGGAATTTCTGACTGTGGCTGTAAAATAAATTCATCCATACTTTGAAATTTTTCCAAGCTATCCTGCACAATCTGAATCATCAGTCTTCCGCCCATACCTGCAACCAAAGCAGCCTCTACTTCCAAGGTATCATTTCCAAATTCATCTTTTACAAACCGGATTTCTTTTGCACCATCGGAAAGTCTGGTTTCAATATATGTAGAAAGCCGCTTTTGCATAATATGTTCTTTTGCTCTTTCCAAAGGGCCTTTATTTACATCCATAGCAAGACATTTTCCTGCCTTTTTACTTTCAATTAAATAAATCGAAACAAATCCATGGTCACAACCAATATCTGCCACTGCTCCATGGCAATCCAATAAATCTGCTACAGCTTGTAATCTCTTTGATAATTCCATATTAATCCAAATAATCCTTTAATTTGCGGCTTCTGCTTGGATGGCGTAATTTACGAAGTGCCTTAGCTTCAATCTGACGAATACGTTCACGGGTTACTTTGAATTCTTTTCCTACTTCTTCCAAAGTTCTTGCGCGACCATCATCCAAACCGAATCTTAAACGTAATACCATCTGTTCTCTTTCTGTTAAAGTTCCCAGTACTTCTACCAACTGTTCTTTTAATAAAGTAAATGCTGCTGCATCTGCCGGTACCGGTACATTATCATCCTGAATAAAGTCTCCTAAATGGCTGTCTTCTTCTTCACCAATAGGGGTTTCCAAAGAAACCGGTTCTTGAGAAATTTTCAAAATTTCTCTTACTCTTTCTACCGGCATATTCATAGCTTCTGAAATTTCTTCCGGACTTGGTTCTCTTCCCAATTCCTGTAATAACTGTCTGCTGACACGAATTAATTTATTAATGGTTTCTACCATATGCACCGGAATACGGATAGTTCTTGCCTGGTCTGCAATCGCTCTGGTAATAGCCTGACGAATCCACCATGTTGCATAAGTAGAAAATTTGTACCCTTTTCTGTAATCAAATTTTTCAACAGCTTTGATTAAGCCTAAATTACCTTCCTGAATTAAATCTAAGAAAAGCATTCCTCGACCTACATATCTTTTGGCAATACTAACTACCAGACGAAGGTTTGCTTCTGCTAATCTTTTCTTAGCATCTTCGTCACCTTCCTCCATACGCTGTGCCAGTTCAATCTCTTCTTCCGCACTTAAAAGAGGTACTTTACCGATTTCTTTTAAGTACATTCTTACCGGGTCTTCAATGCTGACTCCGTCAGGAACACTTAAGTCAATATTTTCAACGTCAACTTCATCTTCTTCGGAAAGAATAATCTCGTCATCTTCTACAGGAAGAACTTCTTCTTCAGTAATGCGAAGAACGTCAATTCCACTTCTTTCCAATGCTTCTACTGTTTTTTCAATTTGTTCAATTTCTAAGCCTAAGCCTGCAAAACATTCTGTAATTTCCTGATATTCCAGAACATTCTTTTTCTTCTTTGCAAGAGCCATCAATTCTTTTATTTTCTCTTCCACTTTTACCTTTGTGTTTTCATCCATTTTAGGTTCCATCCTTCCATTTTTGATTTATCATAGTGTTGTCATTCCTGAAAAGAAATATGCGTTCTTTTTAGGGTTTCAAGGGCTTTTTTACCTTCAATCACCTGATTTATGGCAGTTATATCACTGCCTAACCGACCGGAATAATATTCCAGACTGTTTTCTTTAACTTTTAACAAGACATCATGAAATGCCTTTTCTCGCTCTTGGGTAGTCACCAACATTTCCAATTTCGTATCAAAAAGTTCTGCAACTTCCCTCTGCTCATTCTCCTCCTGAAACAAGCTGACAATGCCTGCCGGAGAAAAACCTTCTTTTCCCAAGCCTTCAAAAAGCTTCTCTGCCACTTTACCATATAGTTCATCAGTAAAATCTGCCGGAGATAAAAAATCTTTTACTTTCTTATATAAATATGGTTCTTCTGTCAGCCAAGTTATTAAAAGTCTTTGATTTTTACGGACATTTTCTTCCTGACTGTTTTTTGACTGAATTCCGGATTTTGGACGTTCTATTGGTTTAGCCAATCCGGTCTTAGCCGCATAGGAATGAATCAGCTTACGCAAATTTTCATACCCAATATAATATTTATCAGCAATAGCCTGAGCGTAATTGTCCCGCTCCACTTCTTCTGAAAACTGACATAACTTCTTTGCAATTTCTCTATGAAATTTGGTTTTTCCTTCCGGATCTTTCAAATCAAATTGCCGTTCTAAAATTCTGATTTCAAACAAAAAACTGTTTTCTGCCTTATCTATCCGCTCTTGGAAAGCTTCTTCCCCCAAATTTTTTATAAATTCATCCGGATCTTTATAAGGTTTTAGATCTATAATTTTTCCTGTCAGTCCAACTTCTCTTAAAATTCCGATAGCTCTAAGAGCTGCATTGGTACCTGCACCATCACTATCATATGCTAACAGGACATTTTCCGTGTAACGTCTGAGAAGATTTGCCTGTCCTGCCGTAAAAGCAGTTCCCAAGGACGCCACTGCCTGAGTAAATCCTGCCTGATGCAGGGCAATCACATCCATATAACCTTCACATAAAATAATATTATTTTTTCTTGCAGTTCTGGCAAAATTCAATCCATATAAGTTACGGCTTTTATCAAACACCGGTGTTTCCGGAGAGTTTAAATATTTAGGTGTTCCCTCTCCCATAACCCGTCCACCGAATCCAATGGCACGATGATTAATGTCCATAATAGGAAAAATCACCCTATTCCAAAACTTATCATGCACTCCAAACCGTTCATCTGCGGTTGCCAAACCTGCCTGAATAATCTGTTCGTCGGTATACCCTTTCTTTTTCAGGTACAAAGTCAAATCATTACTGGTTTTATTGGCAAATCCCAAACCAAATTTTTTGATGGTTTCATCGGATAATTCTCTGCCGGATAAATAACGGTACCCTATTTTTCCCTGCTCCTGCCTAAGCTGATAATAAAAATATTTTGCTGCTTCTTTATTAATTTCCAGTAAAACTGTTTTTTTATCAGCTTCCTTTTTATATTCTGCCGAATATTCCACTTCCGGAAGTGCCACACCTGCTCTGTCGGCCAACTCCTTAATGGACTCCTGAAAAGTATAATTTTCATAATTCATCAGAAATGTAAATACATTTCCTCCTGCTCCACACCCAAAACAATGATAAATCTGTTTCGATGCAGACACAGAAAAAGAAGGAGACTTCTCATTATGGAACGGGCAAAGTCCCATATAATTGGACCCTTTTTTTTGAATCCTCACATATCCTGATATCACATCGACTATATCATTTTTCGCTCTGATTTCCTCTACCAGTTCATCAGGATAATACATGAATCTGACTCCTTCTTCCTTTTATTTTCTTAACCGTGCCAACATTTAGGAATATATATTTCTTCATATTTAGCAATGGCAAAACGGTCAGTCATGGCACCCACATAATCACATACCACTCTTTCCTTCATTTCTCCGTCATACATCATACGCTGATATTCCTGAGGAAGCAAAGAAATATTTTTCAAATAATATTCATATAATGTTACCATTAACTGTTCTGCTTTTTCCTCTTCCCCTTTTGCCTGGCGATTATTATAAACTCTTTCAAACATAAAATTTCTTAATTTTTTCATAGCCAAGTCAACTTCTTCTGACATACAAATATCATTTTTTCCCTGGCTGTTAGTTACCAAATCATGAATAAAAAAATTCAATCTTTCTCCCGTAGTTTCTCCAATGACAGAACTGATTTCCTTTGGAATATCGGCTTCTGTCAAAATACCTCCACGGATGGCATCATCCATATCATGATGGATATAGGCTATTTTATCGGAAAATCTTACAATTTTCCCCTCTAACGTCATAGGATTTCCTGCTGTCTGATGATTTAAAATACCATCTCTGACTTCCATGGTAAGATTCAGTCCCATGCCGGATTTTTCCAAAATATCCACGGTTCTGACACTTTGCACGCTATGTTCAAATCCTAACGGACATATTTCATTTAACGCACGTTCCCCTGCATGTCCAAAAGGTGTATGTCCCAAATCATGTCCTAATGCAATAGCTTCTGCCAAATCCTCATTTAAACGAAGTGCTTTTGCAATAGTTCTGGCATTCTGAGACACTTCCAAAGTATGGGTTAATCGGGTTCTGTAATGATCACCTTCCGGAGTCAAAAATACCTGTGTTTTATCTTTTAATCTGCGAAATGACTTACTATGTATGATACGGTCCCTATCTCTTTGAAACACCGGCCGGATATCACACGCTTCTTCAGGACGCAAACGTCCCTTGGAATTCTTACTTAAAGTAGCATAAGGACTTAAATATTCCCTTTCATACATTTCCAGACTTTCCCGAATTGTCATATATGCCTCCTTAGAACGCAAAAACAAACAACACTCTATTTTACATATTCTGCACTAATTTCCGATTTCCTTTATTTTTTTGTAACTTTATGCACTAAAAATTTGAATCTTATTTGTCAAACTAAGTTCTACCCACTCTCCATTCAAACTAGAAGTAACTACGGCAAATCTAATACTAGAAGTTAATTCAACAAATATCATCATATATCTCTTAAGTGTTATAGTTTTATTGCTGCACCGGGTACCAC
>JAFZGJ010000007.1 GCA_017555455.1 Lachnospiraceae bacterium | reverse complement strand
GCTCAGAAGTGATATTCTTAAATTTCCTACTCGCACCGGGCTTTCACCATCCCCGACTCGCTTTGCCTTTTGGAAAAATAATACTGTCTTCGTCTACGCATTAGAGATAAAATACACTATAAATGCCTTGTTTGTCAAGGGGTTACGTATATTTTGCTTGTTTTCTGTTTTCTTCTTATTCTTCAATATATTTTTCTTTATTTTACATATACTGTCTTTTCTCCAAGAAAACTATTATCACCCATGATTTCGCATTTTATTGCTCCACGAAAATCTTCTGAAACTCGATGACTTACCCAGCCATATTCATCATTTTTCCATAAATAATCCCATTTTACAATACTTTCTTCTCCCCCACTTTTAATTACAGCTTTCATAGGTATTTCCTCTCCCGGATATCCACCTTCTAAACAGACATTGAAATATATTATATCTCCCGGTTTATAATTGTTTTCGTCTTCTTTAAAATTATATTCTTCTTTATTTGCAAAAATCTCTACTTTCCAACCATATAAATCCTCATATAATTCTTCCGCATCTCCATATCCTTGTTCTTTAAGTTCCACTAAATATTTATATGTCTGCGCATTTATATTATTATAATTAGCCAATATATATTCATATTTTTGTTTTTTAGGTGATTTAATGAAGGTACAACATATCAGCGCGAAAACTATTAATATTCCACCTATTGCAAATATTTTAAAACTTTTCCAAATACCACTCTTTTCTTTTTTCTCAATTTCTTCATCTGTAATCAAGTTTTCTTGTTCTTCTTCCAAAATTTTTGTCAAATCATCTCCTAAACCATTTTCAACCTCTTCTTCATTTATCTTTTTTGAGTCATTCCAAAGACCAACTATTCCCTCCTTCTCTTTTTCATATCTCATTACAGGCTTCTTAATCGCTTTTGGTTCTTCTTCTATTTCTACTTTCTCAGCTTGCTGGGTATAGCTTTGCTGTCCGCATCGATTTAACGCATCCAACATTTCCCAGGCTGTTCTATATCTGTCAGAAGAATTATAGGCACAAGCTTTTAATATCACATCTTTTAGTAGCTCACTTCCATACAATGGTCTTGGAAAAGCATCTCCCTGCATTCTTCTTACCATGGCATTTTCTTTGTCTTGATATGTAATGGGCTGTGGAGCCGGCGGAAAAAATGGCATTCGATTTCCATTTAACATCCGGTACATCATCAAACCTACAGAATAAGTATCTACACTTACTCCATATGGTTTCCCAAGATATACCTCCGGTGCCATATAGCCTATGGTTCCTTTTACAGACAAACCACCTTTGGTTTTATCCAAGCTTCTGGCAACTCCAAAATCCCCTAATTTATATTCTCCCAATTCATTGATAAATATATTCTCAGGTTTAATATCCCTGTGTATAATTTGCTTCTGCTGGCAATACACTAATGCATTACAAATATCCCTTGCCATCTGAACAATTTCTTTTTCTGTCATATTATGACTAAGCTGATAATCCTGCAATGGTGTCAACAATTCCATTCTTATAAGAATATACCATCCAAATTCCTCCGTATCCCTCTCTACATGATGATCTTCATAAGTTACAATATTAGGATGGTTTTTTAGGCTGGACATTACCGCTATCTCTTTTACGATTTCATCTACACACCCTTCAAAATAACTTATGATGGAATCTTCATCCATACCTTCGGACAAAGCTGTTTTTATCTCTGACTTTGATGCCGGTATGCGGATTACTTTTAATGCTGATTTTACTAAGATTCCATAATTGTTTTTTTCAATCTCATAAACAACTCCAAAACCACCTGCTCCGATTTCCTTTTTTATTTCCCAATCCCCAAATACTTTTGTTCCTATTGTATATTTCATCTCTTTAGTCCCCTATTTCACTATATCCTCATATTTTTAAACAAATGATGGTTATATTATCTTTTCCTCCGGCGATTTTAGCCTCATGCAATAATTTTTTCACAATATACTCCGTTTTTTCTTCTTGCTCAAGGACTTCCATAACTCGCTCCATAGCTAACATATCCGTCAATCCATCACTACAAATAAGATAAACATCATCTTTCTCTAACTTATCTATTCTAATATATGGTTCAATAACTAACTCTTCCGGAAATACACCTAAATGCTGTGTTAATCTAAACTTTTTCTTTTGGGGAATATCCGCATGTAATCTCATATACAATTCTCGTTCTGTATGTTCCTCATACATTTCCACTAATGAATCATTACGCAATCTAAAAATCGAACTATCTCCTACATTAGAAAAAACACACATATCTTTATAAATATACATCATAGCCGCTGTTGTACCGGTCCGTATATTGTACCTGGACATATAATCGCAAATTTCCTGATTGGAATCTTTGTAAAATTTTTTTAGTTCTTCTTCTATATTTTGAACACTCGATTTTTTTGTCAGTTTTTTTGCATTCAGTGCAACAGCATAAGAAGAAACTTCTCCTTTGCTGTAACCTCCCATTCCATCGAACACCCCATATACTACAGGCTTTATATCTGAACTTTCCTTTTTTCTATTTACAAAACAATATCCTTCTTCCATATCCTTTACATATTGATTGCAAATAAAATTATCTTCATTTTTTTGTCTGACACATCCTACATCACTAATTGCAGCAACTTGGAAAAACATATCGTGCTCTGCTCCTTTACCACATTAACGTTCTGCTCCATTTTATCAGAAAAATTTTCTTTTCACAATAAATAATTGATTATATACTATTTGGCGGTTCTCATAGATTATAACTTATCGGATTGTCTTCTGGACATACACTTTTGTTATTCTTCTTACAATATTTAATAACCGCACCCAAAGTTATTACCACAATAACCAGCAATGCACCTATAACAATTCCCACTTTCCAATCGCCAGTATTGTATGTCGAACTAGACAATTTAACATATTCTGAATTTATTTCTGTATAGGAATTATCGTCTATTCCATTAGAAACACCGGGATATTCTTAATTGCAAACGGGAAGTTTATCGTCGCTACGAAAAAGGCATACGAGAACTTCCGCTTTCGTATGCATCTTTTTAGCTAAATATTATTCTGTTAATATTACCTTTTCATATTCTTGAAAATAGCATAAATTATCTCTAAGAAACCGCGACAATTCCTTAGTTATTCTGGCTTCTAATTTAAATTTATTTTGATACTCAATTTTTCGGAAAATAAATGATTTGTATTTTATATTGCAATTTAAAGTGAAATAATAGAGTTTTGAAAAAATAGCTCGACGTTCGTTTGGTTGAAAATAATGTTATCTGAAATATCAATTGCCTGATTATGAAATACCATAGTAACAATGTAAAATGGTGCATGTTTTTCATATTCACCAAAGTCTCCCGATTCATCAACAAAAATGCTTAATTCCTTCATGAATCCGCCTTAGTAAATAAGGCGAGGAGTCTCCCCGCCAAAGAGGTTGGACCCGGGCCTCTCGACCAGCCCATATATTTGCAAAATTGCAATAGACTTTGTCTATATTCATAGTACAGTCCACTTTGACTATTTGTTCAACACATTTTATTGTTTTTTGAAAATTATTTTTCTATAATAGATGAAACCTTGCCACTCCTTTCCATTTGATGTATATTTGTAATTATAGATGTACTTATTTAAAACACTACATACATACTAACATCAAAAAGGGGGAAGTTCCCATGGCGAAACATAATTTAACCTTATTGACCGACCTATATCAGCTTACCATGATGCAGGGATACTTCAAAAACAAAGATCAGAACGAGACCGTAATCTTTGATGCTTTCTATCGTTCCAATCCTCAGGACAGTGGCTATGCTATCAGTGCCGGTTTGGAACAGATTATTGAATATATTAAAAATCTTCGTTTTGATAAAGAAGATATCGATTACTTAACAAGCTTGAACATCTTTGAAAAAGACTTCTTGGATTATTTGGAAGGTTTCCATTTTTCCGGCGACATTTATGCCATTCCGGAAGGAAGCGTTATGTTCCCAAGAGAGCCCATGATTAAAGTCATTGCCCCAATTATGGAAGCACAGTTAATTGAAACTGCTATTTTAAATATTATGAATCACCAAAGTTTGATTGCCACCAAAGCTTCCCGGGTTTGTTATGCAGCGAAAGGCGATGGCGTTATGGAATTTGGTCTTCGCCGTGCCCAAGGACCGGATGCCGGACTTTATGGCGCAAGAGCTGCCATGATTGGAGGCTGTATCGGAACCAGCAACGTTCTTGCAGGACAGCTTTTCCAGGTTCCGGTAAAAGGAACCCATGCCCACAGTTGGATTATGAGTTTTCCGGATGAATACACCGCATTTAAGACTTACGCACAGATGTATCCCAATTCCTGTACTCTTTTAGTAGATACCTATGATACGTTGCAATCCGGAGTTCCTAATGCCATTCGTGTTTTTCAGGAAATGAAAGATGCGGGTGTCGAATTAGGATTTTACGGAATCCGTTTAGATAGCGGCGACTTAGCTTACATTTCCAAAAAAGCCAGAAAAATGTTAGATGATGCCGGTTTTACCGATGCGGTAATTTCTGCTTCCAACGATTTGGACGAATTTTTGATTGACAGCTTGAAAGCACAGGGTTCTACCATTACTTCCTGGGGTGTAGGAACACACTTAATTACTTCCAAAGATTGCCCTTCTTTCGGCGGTGTTTACAAACTGGCTGCAATTATGAAAGAAGACGGAACTTTTATTCCTAAAATTAAGCTTTCTGAAAATACAGAAAAAGTTACCAATCCGGGAAATAAAACCATTTACCGTATTTATGATAAAGAAAGCGGCAAAATTAAAGCCGATTTAATTTGTCTTGTAGACGATACCTTTGACGAAACCAAACCTTTAATGTTATTTGATCCGGCAGAACCATGGAAAAAGACAAAACTGGCTCCCGGAGCTTACACCATGAAAGAGCTTTTAGTTCCCGTATTCCTAAAAGGTGAATGTGTTTACACTTCTCCCTCTGTTATGGATATCCGAAGCTTTTGTCAGCAGGAATTAAATACCCTCTGGGACGAAGTAAGACGTCTGGTAAACCCGCATAAGGTTCATGTAGACTTATCACCAAGACTATATGATATGAAAATATCGTTACTGGATCAGTTAGGTGAGAAATAAATTGTTGTAAAATTACTATATATTAATTTCAAATATTGCCCCTATGATACTTTTATCCATAGGAGCAATATTTTTTATCTTTCTATCCTCATCTTGTCTATTCGGCATCTTTATATACTATTTTTTTATTTTCAATCCGCTCTTACATGCATATCTGCACTTATTTTAAATCATTACCGCATCCTAATTATTTAATTTATAGTTTCCCATCTGCCATACTCGCAGATATTTGTATATCTCAAAGCATTTTCCCATCCTAATTATTCAATCTACAATTTTTCATCCGCTCATATTCACATAAATATACATAGAAATCCCTTTATTTGCATCCTAAACAAACAAATTTTATTCTTTGGTCCGCTACTGTCGCCTTTTCCATTGTCTATTGCAACAAAATAACATCCTATTATTACAAAAATCCATTTCAAATCCGCTTTTCTATACTAAAAACTCTAAATTGATCCTCCAACACTCAAAAAGGGGCTCTCCTCCCGGAAAGTCCCTTTCAATTTATTCTTGCAATCTTGCATATATTCACTACGAATTACACGAACAAGTTATTGCTACTTATTAGTCTTCTTTTTTAATTTTATTTAACATTTCGTTCAGCTGATACTTGTCATCTGCACTTACTGCTGCACCGGCCATCTTGATTAAGTTATTCAGAGTCATCATACCCATGAATTCCATCATTTCTTTGCCCATTCCGCCACCGTCAGGATTTGCCATAGATGCCATTGCACTTCCCTGCATTGCTTTTTCCATAGCTGCTGCTAAAATAGCTGCTGTCTGTGGGTTCGCCTGCAATACACTCATCTTATCTTTGATGCTGTAGTATCCCTTAGGGAAGTTTAATTTTTTCGCTTTACGAGCTTCGATTGCTGCCGGATCATCAAACCAGTTAGCACCTTCATTTCCTTCCGGAAGGTCATATGCATAATTGTGTTCTGCAACACCGTTTAAAGTAATAGTATCTTCTACTCCGCAAGCTTTTGCTGTAATTGTATTTTCACCATCATTTAATGCAACGTTTTCAAATACTACTGCATGATCCACTGCCGCTTTTGTAGCAACTTCTGCACCGTTAACTACTAATGTTACTTCATCACAGTTAGTGTATACTGTAATATCTCTTTCTTCGGTCGCACGGTCTGCAAAACGACGTCCTGCTACACGTACCATAGGATCTGTGGTCCAGTATGCTTTGTAAATGTAGAATGCATCTTTCTTAGTCTGACGGTCATAGGTTACAAGACCTTTGTTATTACGTCCTTTTACACCACCTTCATCACGGGCATCTGCCGCAAAGTCGAACATGTTCCATACATGAGTAGACCAAAGGTATGGACGTGTTGCAAAAGTTTTGAGCATTTCATGATGATAGTAAGAAGCATATTCTTCTGTGTAGTCATGGTTTTCCGGTTCAGCGGAGTGCCACATAAGAACGTTTTCAGAACCATATTCAGATACACCAAGTGCTCTGTCAGGATTCAATGCATGGAATTTATCAAACCATGCCGCATTGTCTTCTACTTCACCTACATACCATCCGAAGTAGTGGTTGTAGCTGAGTACGTCTGTAATATATACATGTTCACTATCCATAGGAACCATGGAAACTTCTGCCATAGTTGTAAGACGGCTTGGGTCAAGTTTTTTGGATAATGCCTGTAAATCTGCCAAGTTACGATATAATGCTTCGTTTTC
>JAFZGJ010000073.1 GCA_017555455.1 Lachnospiraceae bacterium | reverse complement strand
CTTCCAGTACAATCTGATAGGGCTTTGGAATTTCATTTTTATCTATATTATTATTCACTTGGTAACCTCTGGTTTATTATGTTACAATTCAACACATTTTTTTCACCAATTCGCTTGGCTTAGAATAGTAACATTTTATCACACACAAGTATAAAAAGAAAAGAATTTGTGTATAATTCTTAATAATTAATAAAACCCTTTATTTACCTGGTTTTTTTTGCTATAATCTTATAGGTAATGCCTAAAAACAGGCACTTTAACTAAAAAAACAAACCTTGTATAATTTTAAGGAGGCATAATACATGAATTATGGCAAAAAAGGTGTCACCAAAAAGCAAAAGGCACTCAATGCTAAATCCACAAAAATAGGCAAAAAAATATTTCTTATTTTTCTAAAAGTCTTTTTAGTGGTATTTGTTTCTGTAGGAATCATCGCAGCCAGTGGTGCTTTAGGTGTAGTCAAAGGAGTTATTGATTCTTCTCCGGATATTTCCGAAATGAACATTGCTCCTACAAAGTTCTCAACATTTATTTACGACAGCGAAGGAAATCAGACTGCCAAATTGGTTGCATCCAATTCCAACCGAATTCCTGTGTCCATGGACCGTATCCCTGAAAATCTGGCTCATGCATTTGTAGCGCTGGAAGATTTACGTTTCTATGAACATAACGGTATTGACATCAAAGGTATCTTTCGTGCTGCCTTTGTAGGCATCAAGAACGGATTTAATTTTTCCGAGGGCGCCAGTACCATTACACAGCAGTTATTAAAAAATATTGTGTTTACGGACTGGGTTTCCGAAGAAAGCTTTGCCGAAAAATTAAAACGTAAAATTCAGGAACAGTATTTAGCTATCGAATTAGAAAAACAGATGGATAAGAATACTATCCTGGTAAACTACATGAACACCATTAACTTAGGTCAGAATACCCTGGGTGTTCAGGCAGCTTCCCTTCGTTATTTTAACAAGCAGGTGGAAGATTTAAATTTATCCGAATGTGCGGTTTTGGCCGGAATTACGAAAAACCCTTCCCGCTACAATCCAATCAGTCATCCGGAAGAAAATGAAAAAAGAAGAACCAAGGTTCTTAACAATATGCTGGAACAGGGCTATATTACCCAGGCAGAATACGATGAAGCCATTGCCGATAATCCATACGACAGAATCAAAGTCACCAACGAAGTGGCCGGTGATTCCACTATCACATCTTATTTTAATGATGCGGTTACGGAACAGGTTTATGATGACTTACTTGCTGCAGGCTATAACGATACTCAGGCGTATACCTTGTTATACTCCGGTGGTTTAAAAATTTATTCTACTCAGGACCCTAACATTCAGGCAATCTGTGATGAAATTTATTTCAACGAAGAAAATTATCCGGAAGAATGCAAATGGGCTTTAGATTATCGTTTAAGTATTACTAAAGCCAATGGTGACGTAGTAAACCACAGTAAAGAAATGTTCCGCAGATATTTCCGCGAAAACGGAAAACCTAACTTTAACTTATTATATAAAACTCACGAAGACGCTTACGAAGCTATCGCAATCTACCAGGCAGCAGTGTTAGAAGAAGGGGATGAGGTTTTAGCAGAAAGTATTGAACTTACTCCTCAGCCACAGGTTTCCCTCACTGTTGCAGACCAAAGTACCGGTCACGTAGTTGCCATGATTGGTGGACGCGGTGTAAAAGACAAGAGCCGTACCTTAAACCGAGCAACCTCTACTACCCGTTCTCCGGGATCTACCTTTAAATTATTGGCATCCTTTGGTCCTGCCATTGACAGCGGAGGTTTCACTCTGGCTACCGTTATTAACGATGCTCCATTCGTATATTATGATGGTTCTCCCGTAAGAAACTGGTATAGTAATTCAGGTACTCCTTATCGTGGATTAATGTCCATTCGTGAAGGTATTTATAACTCTTTAAATATTGTAGCCGTAAAAACCATCACTCAAATTACACCTCAGTTAGGTTATGATTATTTGGAAAACATGGGCTTTACTACTTTGGAAATTGCCAAAGAAGTGAACGGACAGATTTTCTCCGATATCCAACAGACATTAGCTCTGGGCGGTCTTACCAACGGTGTTACCAACATGGAATTAAATGCAGCTTATGCCTGCATCGCCAATGGCGGAACTTATATTGAACCAAAACTTTATACCAAAGTGGTCGACCACGATGGAAATATTATTCTGGATAATACCGCCAGTGAAACCAGACAGGTATTTAAAGAAACAACTGCTTTTCTGTTAACCAGCGCTATGCAGGACACCTTGACAAAAGGTACCGGTACCGCTGCCAAATTTAACGGTATGCCTCTTGCAGGTAAAACAGGTACAACCACCGATAACCTGGACGTTTGGTTCTGTGGTTACAGTCCTTACTATACCGCATCCACCTGGACCGGATATGATGACAACAATGCAGAGTTAAGCAATAAAGCAAAAAATACCTCCAAAATATTATGGAAAGCCGTTATGGAAGCCATTCACCAAAATCTGCCGGCAAAATCCTTTGAAACACCTGCCAATATTGTGCAGGCAACAGTTTGCTCCCGTTCCGGTAAATTACCTATTCCGGGACTTTGCGGCGGAACTTTAAAAACAGAGTTTTTTGAAGATGGTACCGTTCCTACGGAATCCTGCGATGTGCATTATCAAGGTTCTCTTTGTGCTTACGCCAATCAGCCCGCTTGCACCAATTGTCCATTTAAAATTAATGGTATTTTTGAATTGACTCCTGTGGAACATCCGGCATTACAGCAAGGCAACGCCGGTGTACCTGCTTCGGGCTATGTTGCTCCGGAAAGTGCTACTACCGATGGCATCATAAATGAAGACGGCACCATTGAGACAACACAGACTTATTGTCCTCATACCGATGCTTTCATGCTGGATCCTTTTAACAATGCACTAATTGCACAACAGTATGCTGAAATTGCAGCCAAAAATCCGGCAGCAATACCACAGATAACTCCTCAGGCACCTACAGATACTACTGTAACAGTACAACCACCGGTTGAACCTCCTGTTACACCATAACAACTTTACAGATAAATAAAGAGAAACATAACTTCTGTTATGTTTCTCTTGCGGAGATAACACCATGGCACACAAAGAACATTTTTATTTTAATTCCGCTTCCGGCACAACAAAGATTCATGCGGTCAGATATATCCCGGATGGAGAAATCCGTGCAATTCTTCAAATTTCTCATGGTATGGTGGAATATGTAGAACGTTATGAACGTTTTGCTTTATTTCTTGCTTCCCAAGGGATTCTGGTTACGGGAAATGACCATCTTGGACACGGAAAATCCATTAACTCCAAAGAAGAATGGGGATATTTTGCCAAAAAAGATGGCAATCACGCTGTTTTATACGATTTATACCAGTTAACCCAAATAACCAAAGAAAAATACCCCGGAATTCCTTATTTTATCCTGGGTCACAGCATGGGTTCTTTCTATGTAAGACAATACTTAGGAGAATTCGGACAGGAATTGGACGGTGCCATCATTATGGGAACCGGTTGTCAACCTCTTGCTTTGGTACAAGCGGGAAGATTTATTACCTCCCTTGTTGCACTATTCAAAGGCTGGCATCATCATTCCAAATTGGTTAACAGTTTGGCTTTTGGAAACTATAACAAATATTTTGGGCCTGCCAGAACTCCCAAAGACTGGCTTACTAAAGATACCACTATTGTAGATCAGCATGTGGCAGATGAACTTTGCAATTTTACTTTTACTCTCAATGGATATTATACTTTGTTTACCACCATCTCCCGTCTTTACAATAAAAAACTTTTGTCCGGTATGCCCAAAGACCTCCCTGTCTTTTTTGTTGCCGGCGAAGATGATCCCGTAGGTGATTTCGGAAAAGGCGTATTAAAAGTAGTAGATATGTTTAAAAAAATAGGTATGAAAAACGTAAATGTAAAATTATATCCTACAGACCGTCATGAAATCCTTAATGAAACCGACTACAAACAGGTTTATGATGATTTACATAACTGGATGCTTTCCTGCATCCCACATAAATAAAAACAAAAACGGCGTATGCTGCATCCTTGCAACATACGCCTTATTTTCTGATTACCAATTATTCTACAATATCTTCTACTACTTCTTCTAATTCTTCCACTTCGTCAGAAGCTTCTTCTGCTTCTTCTACGATTTCGTCTTCATCATCAAAATATTCTACTTCTACCTTTGTTCCGCAATTTGGACAAAATGCACTGCCGGCTTTAATCTGACTGCCACATCCTTTACATTCCAAATCACCTTTTAACTCATTCAATTTAAAGGTTAATTCTTCGATGCTCTTTTTCGCATCACGAATTGCCTGAACATATTCTTCAAATTCACAGGTTACTTCCGCAGCTTTATATGCTTCATAATAAGCTTCTCCTATTTTGCGGTAGTTCTTCTTAACTTCTGTTTCCAAACCGCTGATTTTCCCTTTTAAATTAGCAATTTCAGCCACTTTTTTTGCAACTTCCTTTGCTTCCTTTCCTTTACTGGAAATCATTTCACTTAAATTGTCAAAAAAATCCATGACTCAATCCTCCTACATACCTTATATTACATTTTCTATGCTTTTGTATTAGCTCTTCTTACCTTATGAAATTCTACTGCTGTCTGAATACAATCTCTCCGGTTTCATGATTCATGCTCTCTACAATCGCTAAAGACTCTACCTGTAATCCTTTTTCTCTTAAAATCCTGCCACCCTGCTGGAATCCCTTTTCTACAACAATTCCAACACCTTCTACGGTTGCTCCTGCACTTCTTACCAGATCTACCAACCCTGCCACAGCACAGCCGTTAGCAAGGAAATCGTCAATAATCAGCACCTTATCCTCTGCACTTAAAAATTTCTTAGATACAATAACATCATACACTTTTTTATGAGTAAAGGACTCTATCTTGGTAGTGTACATTTCTCCATCTAAATTAATACTCTTTGCTTTCTTGGCAAATACCACCGGTACATTAAAGTGCTGTGCAACAATACAGGCAATTCCAATTCCGGAAGCTTCAATGGTAAGAATTTTGTTAATCTCTTTTTCTGCAAACAATCTTTTAAATTCTTTGCCCATTTCATTAAACAGTTCTATATCCATCTGGTGATTAATGAAAGAATCCACCTTTAATACTTGTCCTGCTTTCACAACACCATCTTTTCTGATACGTTCTTCCAGTAATTTCATTTTTTATCCCCACTCGTTAATTATTATACTAATTATAATTGTTGCTATACTTTTTTTCAACATATCTTCATAAATTTATACATTGTTTATTTTCTCTATTTTCAAAGAATTACAGTTGACATTTTCTCTCCATTATGATAAAATTTCATTCGTTGATAAAACTTTTTATTTGCTGCTATGGCTCAGTCGGTAGAGCGTCGCATTGGTAGTGCGGAGGTCACGGGTCCGATTCCCGTTAGCAGCTTGCTTAAAGCCCTTGATTTTCAAGGGTTTTTTCATTTTGTACCCCCATTGCTACCCCCATTTTTTTGCTAGGTAAATCACTTAAAAAACAGACAAATCATTTGCTATAACTAAAAAAATCCCTATTTGTTAAAAATAGGGGTACAAAAAAATTTCCCGATGTAATTACACCGGGAAATTTTATTAGATTATATTTCGTTTTTTTACATTAACAATACTTACTATTTTACTACTTTCAACTATCGCAGATTCCTTTTCCTCCTTTGGAGTTTCCGCACCAAATTTAAACTTCATAAGGTCAGTTCCTTCTGCTTTGGAAATTACCTCCGCCATAGTCATATCTAGGGATGTCCTTTCTCTTAAAACCTCATTAATATAACCTTCCAACTCATAAATGTAGTCATAGTAATTTTCCTGATACTCTACAGACATTTCTCTGGCTACTTTCCTAAATGCTTCTCCTATAGTTCCTTTCTTTTTTCAGCCTTTTTCTGGCTTTGCTATATCCTAAACAAGTCAAAATAATTTATTCCGTTTTTTGGTCTTACCCCCTGTCGAACCCCTGACAATTTTTGTTCTATGTTACTTTTCCTTTAAATTGGAATATGT
>JAFZGJ010000072.1 GCA_017555455.1 Lachnospiraceae bacterium | reverse complement strand
GAATCAGAAGTTTGATGTCCAGCTTGTCATGAATAAAACCGGGGGGAGCCAAATTGCCCACCTCCTTCCAAAAGATTACAACATATTATTATACAGAAAAAAAAGTGTTTTACTGGGCAAGCGAAAACCCAGTAACCGGAGATATAATTATATTAGAATATAATTATGAACCAGAAAACAATGTGGAAACAACCGAAATATTCGGTTACATTCCACAATGGTATGATAAAGAGGTTGGGCTTATATAAAGCCCTTCCTCTAAATAAAAAATAGGAGAGATAAATATGAAAAGATATAAATATAAAATCAATTACAAAAAATTAGTGGGAACAATATTTTCCGCAATCAGCATTGCTTTCCTGTTGTGGGTAGGCATTAGCTGGTTAGATATAGTGGTGGATAACACCACAACCGCCCAACATGCAAGTTGGAACATTTTCCGCTTGATGTTGATAAAGGGTGGATTGCTATAAAAAAATAGGGAGAGGGCAACCTCTCCCATATCTTACAATAGAAAAGAGGTAGATACCAATGGCAATAATTTCCAGTATGGCAGTTTGCGTGCTAGTGTACGCATTCTTCCAGTAATATCCAAGTCCACCTGCGGGAGACACGAACAAATGTTCGATGTCTCTCCTGCGTGGACGTCCACATATGGTGGACACTAGAGGTTGTTAGCCTATGCTAACTCTAATTAGTATATACTAATCGGAATTAGTATATACTAATTCGCGTTCGGCCGCCACGGACCACGCGGCCGAAATTTTAGTTAACCTATGCTAACTCATATTTGTTGATGCTAATTGCAGTCAGCATTTGCTAACTCATTTTTCCCATAACTAACTTCCATATATTGGAACTGACTTTGTTAGCATAGGCTAACTAAAATAAGTCATGTGCAATTGGAATTTTATGGAAGAATTGGGAAATGGAAATTTATGGAACTTATAGTTACTATAAGCGACTTTGTGAAAAAAATCTTTTTTAAAAATTTTTAAAAAAAGTATTGCAATTTGTATCAAGATATGGTAGTATATATATAAGGAAAGAGGTTGCAAACTCAATCCTAATAAATTACAGAAAGTGGGAATGAAAATGAAAATTGAAAAAATCCAAATTTTAGAAACTTATCAAAATGAATTGGGAAAAGCTGGATTTAAAAAGGAAGAAATCATAAAGGAATTTTTTATAAATGATTTAAAACTGGTAGTTTTTTCCATAAAACGCATTTATGAAAATGGATATACAAGTCAAGAATGGTTTTTCCAAATTTATTCCAAGCATGAAATTTTAGGAATATGGATGTTCGATACCTTGTTTGCAGAGTGGACAAAAGCAGAAATGCTTAAGACATTAAGCCAATTTGAAAAATACGGATTAAGCATGAATATCTAAAACAAAATAAAAATGGGCGGTTGAAATATACCGCCCGCATAATCAATAGAAAAGAGGAATGAAAAATGAAAGTAAGATTTAAAGAATTAAAAGCAAGCACAAAAGCAGGACAGCAAATCATATCCCGTGGTCAGCATTGGGAAGGCGATAACTTACATGCTGTATATGCGAAACCAAGCTATGCCAAACAAGAGGCATTTGACAGATGTTGGGATTTATTCTGCGAAATGGTAAATAGTGAAATGTTCGGTATCTGCTCACACAATACACATTCCTTTTCTGTAAGTTGGCTTGCGGAAGTTGAGCAGGAACCAGTAATGGTAGTAATTACCAGAGATAACAATTATATGGTATTCTTAAATAAATAATAAAGTGAGGTGGTAAAAAATGTCAGTTATCAGTAGCTTAATCGCATGCATTATGGTATACGCAATCTTCCAGTAACTTAAAATTGTTAGGGTTGGCTAACTCAAGCCAGCCCTAGCTTACTTGTGTTATAGAAATGAAAAAAGAGTTAGTGTATGCTAACTCCTATTGGCATATGCCAATTCTGCGGGCCGGCGCGATTGTGGCGGCCCGAGCCCCAGTTAGCTTATGCTAACCAATATTTGTTGTTGCTAAACCCAGTTAGCATACGCTAACTTTTATATCCCATAACTCACTTCCATTAGTTTACAGTAACCATCATAAGCTTATGCTAACCGCAATTAGTATATACTAATAATAAATAGTATACACTAATTCTTTATAGTCATTGCTAACTGGAAAAATATGGTAGAAATGGGAAATGGAAATTTCTGGAATTTATAATTGCTATAAGCTACTTTGTGAAATTATTTACAAATGAAAAAATAATAATGATTAATTAAATTTATCGAAAAATGTATTGACTATTACCCTAGGGTATGGTAATATATAATCAGAGGTTGGGCAATGCATGGCTCACCTAAATACACTATGGAAAGTAGGAATTGAAAATGGCAAGAGTTAAAAAATTATGGAATGACCCTAGCGATGAGTGGTCGGTGGAAAGATTTGGTATTCTGTATGGGCAGCGTAAAGAGCTTATATGGGATAAAATTGTAGGTGATATCAAGATTGAAATCATCTATGAAGAACTGTTTTACCAGAAAAAGGTACATAAAGTACCTGATTGGATAATCAAAATTTCTTGTTGGAATGATGTATTTGATATTTGGGATTTTGAAACTTTAATTATCGAATATGATAGTATTAAAAATGTAAATCAATTAATAAATCAAATTACAGAATTTGGTTTAGCAATTCCAATTAAATAAGAATATGGGCGGTGCAAACCACCGCCCGCATTTAAAAATAGAAATGGGGTATATAATATGTTTAAATATAGAGAATATAAATATAGCACACAAGCAGGAAAAAACATCGTTAAAAAAGCTGAAATGTGGGAAGGTCCAGACTTACAATCTGTATATGAAAAACCTTCTTCCGCAAAACAAAAGGCGTTCGATGAATGTTGGGAAGAATATTGCGAAATGGAAAATTCTGAAATGTTTGGGATTTGTTCTCATAATACTTTCGCTTTTAGTTGCTCATGGTATGCAACAGTAAATGGTGAACCTGTATGCTGTTTCATCACAAGAGATAACAACTATATGGTATGGTTAGACAGATAAAGTGAGGTGATATAAATGACTTTAATCAGTAGCTTAATAGCGACAGTTCTGGTGTACGCAGTATTCCAGTAACTAAAAGTAATTAGGGTTGACTAACTGCGGTCAACCCTAGTTTCCACATATTTAAGATTGGAAAAATAGTTAGTATAAGCTAATTTTAATTAGTATATACTAACTCTAATTAGTATACGCTAATTCGACGGGGCGCTGCGGACGTGGCGCCCCGAGCTTGGATTAAAGTATGCTCACTCATATTAGTTGTTCAATGTTGGAGTTAGCCGGTGCTAACTATTTTGTCCCGAAACAAAAGAAAGTATCACTGACAAGATCCACTTAGCATACTTTAATCCAAAATCAAAAATGAAAATCGGAATTGGAAATGATTTTCCAATAAATTTTCTTAAAGAAATTTTGAAAATGATATTGACAAATTTTTTATTATAAATTATAATATAATTAGTTAATAAATAAAAAATAGAAAGGCTGGTTTTTATGAGATACGATATCGGAATGATTTCTGAAAGAGAAACTATTATTGTAGTTAGGAGTGAAAGTGTATATAGTACACTGTTCTATCGTATGGAAATTTTAAAAGATTGGAAAGGTAATGGCTATTTCGTAGATATTAAAATGTCTGAATGGGACAATGAAACCTATGAAACAATCTTTGAAACCGCAGAGCATTGGTATCATGTAGGCAGTTTAAAAACACTTATGCAGTACAATGACGCAAGAGTAAGAGCAACACTGAGAATTTTTGAAGATGAATATCTGCGGAAAATCAAAAGAAGTAAATAAATAATAATAACTGCGGGAGTTAAAAATTATGATACCTGCTCCCGCAGTTTACATAAATCTAATATAGAAAGTAGGAATGAAAAATGAAACTTACAAGTCCAGTTTTCCATGCAAAAAGCATTTTTGATTTGATTAATGAACACGAGGAATTTGAATATTTGAAATGGGATGTTGAAATTGATGATTTTTGGAAAGATGTATATCCAGAAGATATTGTTGAGATTGTAAGCACCCATGCAAATGGTGATGATACTGACTATATGGATGTTATCATGTTGGCAAAAATGATAGTTGGTAAAGGTGTTTGCGAACATTATATGTATATGCCTTGCGATGGGGTATGCGGTAACTGCAATCATGCGGAAATCAAATATAAATGGTTTGTAGTTCCGCAAGAATTAAATCAGTTATTAGAAGAAGTATGTAAAGGAGTGAATAGAGCATGGCGAGCAAATTCTTCACAGCCGGAAATGCCATTTTAATTTTATATGTTATTCTCTCTTGGGTACAGGTAGTTTGTTTTAATACTACTAATCCTGACATGATTTCTGATTATAATTTTTTCAGACTTTTGATAGAAAGGGCGTTGTAAAATGAAATTAAATATTTTTGAATTATTTTTAAATCCTTTCCAAGGAAAAAGATACATGACAGTACATGACCAGCCAATTACAAACATGAAACAAGAGGATAAGAAAAATTATTTTGTAGACCATGTAAGTATTGTAGACGGCGACTTTTTAATTATTGTTGATTTAGCAAGAGAATAAAGATAAAAGAAATCTGCGGGGAAACCGCAGATTTTCTGCTTTTTCGGGCGGCGCGCTTCGGTCGAAGGGCGCCGAGCTTAAATTGAATATTTGAATAGTGAATTTGATTTTGGAAAAAGTTCTTTGATAATTTAATAAAATTTTTCCCTAAAGGTATTGACCAAACATTATATGATATGATATAATAATCACAGTTAAGATTTAATTTATTATGAAAGGAAGATTATTATGACTAGAGTAGACTATCAAATCTATTTGCTACTGAAAAAATTAGATGAGGAAAAAGCACACGATTTTTTGATTAATTTTAGGAAAAGAGAGCGAGAATTTACGGCAGAAACCGACTACATCAGAAAAACTATTCTTGGAAGTGATAACTATGGCTATTGGATAGAGAAATATTCTTATCCATATGACTTTACTCAAGAAGAGATTGACCTCTATCTTGAAGAGCATTGGATTTCCACTTATTCTTCTCCATACGATTGCACAGGACAGATGTTCACTAGAGATATTAAAATTTTTGTAATCAACGGAAAAACCATGATATATCATTTTAAGGCTCTTGATATTTAGAATCTAATACCTCGGTTAATAGCCGGGGTATTTCTTTCGTTTGGGCGAAGCGTCGCGGACGTGACGCTTCGAGTTTGCTTTGATTTATAGTTTATATAAGTTTTTTTGATGTTTGAAGGCTTAAAAAGTGTTGACT
>JAFZGJ010000071.1 GCA_017555455.1 Lachnospiraceae bacterium | reverse complement strand
GGAACTTTCTATTACGAAAGAAGAATTAGAAGTTATAAAAGAAGCTGTAGAAATGCTGGATAATACAACAGAGGAAAACAGTGAAGAAAAGTTGGGGCAGAAAGAGCAAGAACAAGAAACAGAAATTCCAAAGGACAATAGAGAAGAAATGATAGAGGAAAAAGAGAAAAAAAGGCCCCCAAAAACGAATCAAGATGAATTAGGACAGGATATAGATAATATAGAACCTAAAGAAAGTGAAGAAACGGAAATAGTGGATGACAAAAAAGAAGATGAAAATATTCCGGCCGATTTAACTGACTCAGTAGTTATACCGGGTGAGGATTCCACAAAACCGAATGAAGGAAATACGTCGTCAGGTGGAAGTAATAACGGAGGAAATATGCCTTCAGGGGGAAGCAATAACGGAGGAAATACGTCGTCAGGTGGAAGTAATAACGGAGGAAATACGCCTTCAGGGGGAAGCAATAACGGAGGAAATACGTCGTCAGGTGGAAGTAATAATGGAGGAAATGCATCTGGAAACGGAAGTACATCAACACAAAAAGAAATAACTATTAATTTTTGTATCGATAATGATGAAAAAACAATATTTGCTACCACAACTCAGTTCAGTAGTGTAGAAATAGATGATTTAACTATTGCAGATCCATTGTTACAGCCAACGGCCAATGGAAGATGGAAGTATGATTCCAAAGAGGTGAATGAAATTACAACGAATAATGAAGATGGAACAGAAATAAATAAAGTTACAATTACAATTTTATGGAAAGATATTCCAAACTAATTGATTTCAAGAAGAAATTATGTAAGAGGATGCAGGAATAGAGTTAAGATGCCCATTTATTAAAAGATTACAAGGGAGAGTAGATATAAATGAATGAACGTGTTTGTGAACGATTAAAAGCCTTAAGAAAAATTATGGAAGAAAGAGGAGTGCAGCATTATTATATTACAACCGCAGACTATCACAATTCAGAATATGCGGATGATTATTTTAAAGAAAGAGAATTTATGTCCGGTTTTACCGGTTCTAATGGAAATCTGCTAATCGAATCAGAAAAAGCAGGATTGTGGACGGATGGAAGATATTTTATTCAGGCAGAAAAAGAATTGGAAGGAAGTGAAATTACCCTTTTCCGGATGGCAGAAGAAGGAGTTCCTACAGTTACAGAATATTTAGAGCAGAATATTCAAGAAGGAGAAATTCTTGCATTTGACGGGAGGACCGTAGCTGCTCGTCTGGGACGGCAAATGGAGGCGATTCTCGAAAAGAAGAAAGGAAAAGTTTTATATCATTTAGATTTTGTAGATGAAATTTGGACAGACAGACCTTCCAGAAAATGCAATGAGGTATTTGCTTTGGATGAAAAAATCTGTGGTAAGACAGTTGCACAGAAGTTGGACATGGTAAGAGTTGCCATGAGTAAGAAGAATTGTAAGAACCTTGTTTTGAGCAAAATGGATGATATCATGTGGCTTTTCAATATCCGTGGAAAGGATGTAAAATGTAATCCTGTGGCCTTGTCTTATGCGATTATTACAGAAGATAACAGTTATTTATTCTTGCAGGAAAATGCGGTGACAGAAAAATTGAAGGATTGGATAGCAAAGCAGCCGGTTACTTTATGTGATTATGAAAGAATCATGGAATTTTTGCAGAATCAAACTTGGAATGGTGCGGTCCTTTTAGACAATGAAAATATTAGTTATGCCATCTATAAATTAGTAAAAGACTCTGCAGAGGTTGTTTGGGGAGACAATCCTACGGAACTTTTAAAATCTATGAAAAATGAAGTTGAATTGGAAATGATGAGAGAAGTTTATTTAAAAGACTCTCTTGTAGTATGCCGTTTTATGAAATGGATGAAAGAGAATATTGGAAAGATTCCTATGTCAGAACTTTCAGCTGCAGAATATATGGACAATCTTCGTAGAGAAACAGAAGGGTTCTTAGATTTATCCTTCCCAACCATTTGTGGATATAAAGAAAATGCTGCTATGATGCATTATCAGGCAACAGAGGATAATTACAAAGAATTAGAAGCAGAAAGCATGCTTTTAATTGACTGTGGCGGACAGTATTTGGGTGGTACTACGGATGTTACCAGAACCTTTGCTTTAGGACCAGTGACAGAGGTAATGAAAGAGCATTTTACTGCAGTGGCTATGGGAATGCTTCGATTACTAAATGGAAAATTTTTGTATGGGTGTACCGGAAGAAATTTGGATATTTTAGCCAGAGGACCATTATGGGATAGAAACATTGACTATAAATGTGGAACGGGACATGGAATTGGTTATATTTTAAATGTACATGAAGGGCCACAGAATGTAAGATGGCGTTTCTTGGAAGGAATGAAAGAAGTACCTTTGGAAGAAGGAATGGTTCTTTCTAATGAGCCTGGGGTTTATATTGAGGGAAGCCATGGAATTCGTACAGAAAATATAATGGTTACAAAAAGAGGAGAAAAGAATGGAGACGGTCAGTTTATGCATTTTGAAAGTCTCACCTTTGTTCCTATTGATCTTGATTTGATTGATACATCAATTATGGAGAAAAAAGATATTGAAAATTTAAACCGTTATCATAAAGAGGTTTATGAAAAAATTGCACCATTGATGACGGAAGAAGAAGCATCTTGGTTAAAAGAAGTAACAAGAGAAGTCAAATAACAAAAAGATTTTTCATGATAATAGAATGGAGAATTGGAAAGTATGAAGAAAAATTTAGGACAGGGAATAAAATATACAGCTGTTGTTTTGGCCTTTGTAATCATGGCAGGTTTTTTTATTCTTGGAAATAAGGAACAGGTAAATGCAACAGAAGCAGGAGCCACTGTTAGTGGTGGTAACAGCAGTGGAGAGGACGGAACAATGTTAGTAGATGATACTACAACTATGGAAAGCTGGAATATAACTGTTGTGTATTGCTCTGATGAAGAAATATTAGAAAAAGAAATTGCAGAGGGTACACCAAGTAGTGGTGCAACAATAATAATTTCACCAGATGTAAATCCAACGAAAACAGATTTGTTTTTTGCCGGTTGGAAATATGAAAACATAATCTATAAAGCAAATGATTTTTTAAATATACAATATTCTGATAAAGAAAGTATTATTCTTGAGGCGCAGTGGAAAGACACTCCGGATCCGGTAACTGTAAATTATTATGTGGATGGTGAATTGAAAAAAGAAGAAGTAATAGATTATAAAGAAGAAAATAAAGACGGATTTTCTATTCCTGTGTACGAACCGGAAGAAAATCCGAAAGGTTATAATTTTGATGGTTGGATGTACAAAGATAGCAAGGTGGAAGATAAAGCTATATTTTCATGGTATATTTATTCCGGAAGAACAATGGATCTGGAAGCTTCTTTTGTTGAAAAAAAAGAAATTATCGTTAAAATTGACACAGGAGATGGAGGAGATATACAGCGAAGCATCTATACCGATGAAGATATCGAAAATGGTGTATTTAAAATTGAGCTTCCATATGATTTAGAAAAAAAAGAGTTTTTATTTGGTGGATGGAGCTGCAGTGCACCGGAAGAGTGTTATACTGTTACGGAAGAGAATGAGTATATTTTTTCTTGGGATAAATGTAATGTGGAAGAAATTAATTTTATTGCACAGTGGTGGGATGGTCAGGTGACCGAAAGTGGAAAAACTTACAATTTAAGAGAGGGAATACCATATACCTTAGGAGACGGAAACTGGAAGGTGGGAGATGACGGGTATAGTTATTCCGGAGGAAGGGATGTTTTTGTAAGAAGTTCCGGAAGTTATACTTTTACAAAGAATTAAAATGCAGGAGTTTGTATGTATGATAAAGAATAAAAAAATCATGCACGCGATAGGAACATATATCATATTATTAGGCTTTTTGTGGCTGTTCCTGATTGGAACAGCCACAATTCCTAATGAAGCAATTAAAGAAAATATGAAAAGCAGTTCTCTGGTGGTAGGTAAGGCAGATGCCTTTGCTTATATGGATGGTAATAAAATGAACGGAATCGCAGATAATTATGCGGATTCCATCTGGATAAATGTAGCCTGGTTCATGGGCAAGGGGAATTTTATAAAGTCCTCTCTTAACACCGGGTACTATGATGGCGAAGGAGCCGGTCAAAATATAGGGCTTTATCAGGCAATAACAGAAGAGATTACAGAGCCTAATGTGGAATATGCAAGATATTGGCATGGAACAGCAGGTGTTATTCGTTTGATGCACTTGATTACAGATGTAACCGGAATTCGGAATATAGGATTTCTTACGATTTTATTCTTGGCTGCATCAATTATGATATTACTGATTCGGGATGGAAAAGATGGAGTAGCAATAGCTTTTTTTCTTTCCTTATGTGCAATCAAAATCTGGAATGTGCGTTTAAGTATGGAATATCAGCCGGCCTTTGTGATAGGTTTTCTTATGTGTATCCTATATGTATTACTGGAAAAAAAGGGAAATGATTATCTGAATTTTTTGGCTTTGGCAGGAGGAACCGGTATTGCATTCTTTGACTTTCTGACAACGGAGACGGTGGTAATACTTTTGCCATTGATTCTGGTTGTTACGGTTAGAGCTTTAGAGGAAAGAATAGGAACATGGAAAGAAAATCTTAAATTTCTTATTGGTCAAGGAATTGTCTGGTTTTTATCTTATGGTACAACAATAGCTATGAAAGCCTGCCTGTTATCTGTGATTACAGGAGAAAATAAATTATTTTCTTCCATAAATCATGCCAAAGAAAGAGTTAACGGAATCGTAGTGGTCAGTGTAAACAACGGCAATTTACCACAGTCTTTAGCAGCAGTGGCAACGAATCTAAGCATGTTATTTGGAGGAACGAAACGAATCCAATTACTGCCTGTATTAACAGGGTGTGTTTTGGTAGTATTTTTTTGTGCCATTACGATTCTGTTTTTATGGAAAGGGAAGAAGGAGAATAAAGTAGCAACAGCATGCCTGTTTTTTTTGGGGATTTTAATTTTGTTGCGCTATATGGTGCTAAGTAACCATTCTTATTTGCATGCTTTTTTTACTTATCGAGGTTTGATTTGTTTAATAATGGCAACATTTTCAATAGTTTTGCTAAGTATTAAAGGTATGAAAAATAGTAGGAAGAAGGATTAAAAAAATGATTTTCTTCCACCTATTAAAACTTTGTAAATAATATGAATTTAAACGAAATAAAGGAGGAAAAATATTGACTTTTATTATCCCTTCTGCCATAATATCAAGTGATATGCGGTGAACTGTCGCATGAAAGAAAGAAACCGCAAAAAAGCGGTGAAGTATACATAATTTTAAGGAGGAAACACAATATGTCAACAAAAGCATATTATCCAATTTCCGAAATTGGTGCAGGTAAAGTAGGTTTTTCTAAAACACGTTCTATTATCGAAGCAGCTTTTTACGGAAACAATGTTGTTAAAGTTAACACATTAAAAGAAGCTTATGAATTAGCTAAAAATTCTCCAGGTACAGTAGTAACTGATATGCCAATCAAAGATGGTGAAACATTTGGTCTTGAAAAAGATGCTAAAGTTTTATTATTCAATGACGGTGCAGTTACAGGTCGTTACGCTGCAGCTCGTCGTATCAAAGGCGAACCAGGTGTAGATGAAGCTAAACTTGACAAAGTTGTTATGGACGCTGTTTATGAAACACGTTGGAAAACAATGTATCATGCAGAATGTTTCGTAGGTCTTGACCCAGAATTCATGGTAAAAGCTCACTTACTTCTTCCAGAAGGTGAAGAAAACATTCTTTACAACTGGATGTTAAACTTCCAGTATATGTCTGATGAATATGTAAAAATGTACAAAAATTCTGTTCCTGTTGGAAACGGAAATGAACCAGACATTTATATCTTCTCTGATCCTCAGTGGGTACCAGGAAACAGACCAGACGTTGATTACAGTTGCTTAAGTGACCCATTAACACTTTGCTACTTTGATACAAACCAGAACTGTGCTGCAATCCTTGGTATGAGATACTTCGGAGAACACAAAAAAGGTACATTAACAATGGCTTGGGCATTAGCTAACAGAAATGGTTACGCTGCTTGTCACGGTGGACAGAAAGAATACACATTACCGGATGGATCTAAATTCGTTGCTTCTGTATATGGATTATCAGGATCCGGTAAATCTACATTAACACATGCTAAACATGGTGGAAAATATCCTATCACTGTATTACATGATGACGCTTTCATCATTAACACAGATACATGTTCTTCTGTAGCATTAGAACCTACATATTTTGACAAAACATCTGACTACCCAACAGGATGTCCAGATAACGAATACTTATTATCTGCACAGAACTGTTCTTGTACATTAGATGAAGATGGAAAAATTCAGTTAGTAACTGAAGATATCAGAAATGGTAACGGTCGTGCGATTAAATCTAAATTATGGTCTCCAAACCGTGTAGATAAGATCGAAGCTCCAGTAAATGCTATTTTCTGGATTATGAAAGACCCTACAATTCCACCAGTAATCAAATTAAAAGGTGCAGCTTTAGCTTCCGTTATGGGTGCTACACTTGCTACAAAAACTTCTACTGCTGAACGTGTTGCAGCTGGAACAGACTTAAATGCTCTTCGTATCGTTCCTTATGCTAACCCATTCAGAACATACCCATTAGTTAACGACTATGAAAAATTCAAAAAATTAGTAGAAGAAAAGAACGTAGACTGCTACATCGTTAACACAGGTGACTTCATGGGAACAAAATGTAAACCAGCTGACACATTAGGAATTCTTGAAACAATCGTTGAAGGAAAAGCTAAATTTGAACAGTGGGGACCATTTGAAGACGTAGAAATCATGTATGATTGGTCTGGAAAAACAGCAGACTTCACACCTGACTTCAACAACGCTGACTATGTTGCGCAGTTAAAATCTGCTATGCAGAACCGTGTAGATGCAGTTAAAGGTTTCGCTGAAAAGAAACAGGGTTATGACAAACTTCCTGATGAAGCTTTAGAAGCAGTTCAGAAATTAGTTGACGCTTTAAACTAATCAACACATAGCATAATTAAAATAAAATGTATTTTTCCCCGGCAAATTTTGCCGGGGTTTTTGTATTTCTAAAGTGTAATAAAGATTTTGGAAGATAATAGAAAAAATGGAAAAAATTAATGTTTAAGAATTACAATTTTAGTTGTATTTTGAACATGGATTGGATATAATGTAATTAGCTCGAAGTGCTTGGTATTCTGTTATTTTTGAACCTACATTTACTTTAAACGGGATTCCTACATTATTCTATGGCTGTCAAGCCCTCACTTCGCAAGAAGGATTGGAAGGGAAGGCAAAAGTAGTCTTGCGGTTACCCACCTAGCATCGCTAGGAGTCAGAAGGCAGAGACTAGCATTTCGGGTAAAGAAATACGAAAGATAAAGGAGCAGTCGTTGTGGCTGCTTTTTATTTTT
>JAFZGJ010000070.1 GCA_017555455.1 Lachnospiraceae bacterium | reverse complement strand
GCCAATTCAATGCCTTTATATACTAAAGAAAGTCTGGGATTGGGTACTGCTCCGCCTAATTCCACCCATGGAATATTCTCAGAATCCAAAGCATTTTTCACCTTATCCAACAATCCACTGCTTACTACACTTCCCATTCCATAATGGATTAGAACTTTTTTGCAATTCTGCTCTTTTACCAAAGCTCCTACCTGTTCTTCACATCCTTTACCAAATAAAACTTTGGTTGGAGTAAAATACTTGAAATTGTACATAATTTTCCTCTCCTCTTTTTACCTATCTAACGATTCATATTTTACTTGATAACACCTTACATGGGGGTTCCTACTTCAATTAAATTTCCATCCGGATCATAAAAACGTACTACCTTTTGTCCCCATGAATGCTCCACCAATGTATTCACATATTCAACGGGTTCAGGGTATTCTTCCAATTTTTTCACAAAACCTTCCATATCACTTTCTTCAAAATAAAGTTCAGTGGAATGATTTTTCCAAGCAATATCTTTTTGCAAAACTTCTTTCCAAATCTTGGCATCCTGCAGCACAAGCCCCTCTGTCAAAATTACATTTCCGTCCCGGTCTAAAATCACACTTAATCCAAATAATTCTTTGTAAAATTTCTTTGATTTTTCGATGTCGTTTACTACAATCAGAACATTTCTTAATCTCATAATATCTCCTCCGAATTCTTTTGATTTTGTTCCTTTATATGATATCATATCCTGCTTTTTTACGAAAGGAAATTAACTTACAAACATAAAAAGGCTTCTAATGCAAAAAAGAGTAGACAAAATCGTCTACTCTTTTTGCGTAATCATGCAGGAGATGGGATTTGAACCCACACAGTATTGCTACCACACGGACCTGAACCGTGCGCGTCTGCCGTTCCGCCACTCCTGCGAACAGATTATATTTTATCTGTTCTGCTATTTTTTGTCAATAGCAAAAAATAATCTACCTAAATAATACTATTAAACAGATCCCCTGTTGTAAGAGTAGAATAATTACCATCTCCTGTATAAAGATTAGATTTGTTACTCTCACTATAAGCCGTATTTCCTATGGATACCGCTCTTACAGATGTTAAATAAGAAAATGAATTCTGTCCATTGAACAATTCTTTTACTTTATTAATATCCGCTTTCATAAAAGTATCTTTATCAATACTTAATTTATCATTTTTATCAATGGTAATTCCCATTTGGTTCAGTTCTTTCTCATAATCCCCTGCAAGACTAACTAATCCTTCTGCTCCTCTTACGATAGCTTTAGAATCAGATTCTGCACCTTTTTCAATTACAGAATTATAGTCATTTACAAAATCAGAAACCGCAGAATATACCTTTTTCATATCTTCATCTTTAAATACAGATTTACTGCCTCTCTGCATTAAAGCCGTAGCCGAATCCCGTAAGACATTAGCTTCTGTTTGAATTTCTTTCAATTCTTTTGCAGCAGGTTCATTTACTTTATTTGTAGTCGGCTTCTTTGAAGTAGTATCTTTGGTATCCTCAATATCATCTTTTTTATAGTATGCTTTTAATAGCTTTCCATAAGTACCTGTTTTAATACTGTTATAATCAGACAAATTAACAGAAGTAAATAAATTTGTACTGTTGTTCTTTGAACCATTCATACTTGAAAATAAAAAGCTGTAATCCTGTTTCAAACCACTAAGATTAATATTCATAAAACCCCTTCCTTTCCTACATAGTGTCCGTTTTCTGTTTTTTTAACTGTTCCACTTCTTTTTGCAATGCTGCTATCTGGGCAGATGCCTGCTCCAATTTTGAATCTAATGTGTGAATATCTGCTTCTGCCGATAATTCCTTTTTTATCACCTGTTCTTTCGCAATCTCTTCCCCAAACAAATCCTTTTTCCAAGGCACATTTCCATTCTCATCATAAATAGATTCAGGTTGCGGAATTACTGAAGTTTGTTCAAAATATTTAGGATCAATATCTAAACGATAGGTATCGTAAGTAATTTCTCCTATGTGCATATTGGTATCATCATGATCAGTAATGGGAATCTCTTCTTTGTCTTTTTTCATATTAATAACTGTATAAACCATGACACCACTTATAATCAAAATAGCAACAACCAACGCCATGACATAATATTTTTTCGCCACAAGTGAAAATCCGCCTTCTATTTCCTCCTGCGGAGTAAATACTACATACTTACTGCTTATATATCCGTCTTTACCTTCAAAATCTATTACATACCAATCCGGCTCCACATAGCCTTTTACTTCCACACTTACGCCTTCGGACAATGTTCCTAATTTCTCATGTTCCTTTGATGGCCCACTTCTGACATTCAAATTCTCAGCTTCTACAACAGCACTTCCTTTCATAGGCTCAACCTCTGCTGCATAGACAGTTAAGGATGTAAATAGAAATAACACCATACATAAACCAAATAAAAATCTTCTCATTTGCCTAATCTTCCTTTCACTTGTATTATAACATGAAACCGTAGAAAGAGAAAATAAGTTCTATCTAAATTTCCTACAAATTTTCTAATTTTTTTCTAAAAAAGTACTTGACGAAACAAATTGATGGTGGTATTATACTACTTGTGTTGCGGAAATAACACAAAAATAGTTGCGGAAGTGCTGGAATTGGCAGACAGGCAAGACTAAGGATCTTGTGTCGGTATAGACGTGTGGGTTCAAGTCCCATCTTCCGCATTGTTATTTGGAGCTCGGAAACCTTTGATTTACAAGGATTTTCGAGCTTTTTTCATCTCTGAAAACAAAATTATTTTTTGTTCCCCTTGTTCCCCTAACTTTTTATCCACACAATCTTCTTTGGAAACTTTTTCATTTTCTGGAACTTTTTCATTTTCGGAAACTTTTTCACTCTCTTTCATTTTTTCAATTACTTCTGATTTATTTCTACCCTCTAGGACTCCTAATACTATATTATCTGTCTCAGATTCTTCCTCTGTATTAAATATGTAATGTCTAAGGGTCGTAGTTTCATCAGCATGCCCTAACTTATCTTTTACAGCGCTTAAATTTACTCCATTATGTAATAGATTTGAAGCATATGTTTTACGGATTTTGTGCATTGTCTTTACTGGCATACCAATGTACTCACATCCTCTTTTGATTTGAGCATCTATAGTATCCTGACTTAACACTGTTCCTTTTCTGCAAAACAGTAATCCTTTGTAACTGTATCCATATTGCTTATTAATCTCTAACACTCTATTAATAATTTCTTTAGCTTTTTCTGTTAAAGGCAACCAGCGATCACCATCTGTAGATTTTGTATATTCCACCAAGAAATATCCAAGACTTTTGATATTGTCTAAATCAGAAACATCAAACTCCTCTACAACTTGTCTATGAATGTGGATTTTATCTCCAACAATATCATCTGGACTAAGAGCTAACAACTCTCCCTTACGAGTTCCTAACTCAAAATCAAGCATTACTGCCAATGGAGCTGTATTTTTAGGATTGTTTCTAAGTCTGCGTTCCATTTCTTGAATGAGAAGTTCTTTTTCATTCTCTGTATAAACTTCTTTACTACTGTCTTTCTTGTCAGGTACTAGTTTTTTCTTATTTACCTTAATTCTGTATGGATTTTTATCCAAAATTTCAGAATCAACTGCGTATTCAAACATCTGTTTTAAAATACCACACATATTATAGAATGCTTTCTTTTTAATACTATGCTTAGTAATTACTGTACTAAAGAAATTATCTACGTCAATCTTGGTAACATAATGTATTGGCATCTTTATGAATTCTTTCTCACCTGCGTAAAAGCGTTCCCAGTCTGCTTTCATTCTTTTGATAGTGCTACTACCAACCGAATTAGTCTTATATTTTAAGAATTTGTGGAACAACTTTTCTACTGTTAATACTTCTGTTTTATCAACGCTTTCCTGTGAGATATAATAATCTACAATCGCCTTTTCTAAATCATCTCTGTTTTTTCTTTTAATTTTCTTTCTGCCTGATTTTTTAGTATAATCTGGCACTGTGGTACACCATATTTCTTCCTGCTCTCTGTACCAAATCGAATACTTATGAGCGTTTAATATCTCCTTTCTCTTCTGCATCTCCATCTGCTCCTGGATGTACACCAGGTCAATGGTACCGCTCTCTAATATAAACTTCAATAATTCTTCTTTATTTTCTACCATGACTAAAACTCCATTCGAATTTAGTCACTTAATGTCCATCCTGGACTCTGATTCACTTTGATTTATGTTTGTTTTATTTTTTTGTATACTCTTTATTGTTAGTACTTCACCTTATTCGGATGATATCTTAGGAAATTAAACTGTCACCTCCACTGCTACTAAGATAGGTATATTTCCACCTAAGGTAAATTACTTTAAAAGATAAATAATCTTTATTTATCTATAATTTTAAGCCTTATTTCCGGCAAGTCAACATGTTTTTAACGATATCACCTCTCAAAGCGTGCGTTATATCGTATGTGTTTATATGCTATATAGTCCTGTGGTATGCAGTGGCATTTTATCTTCTATGAGTCAAATTTTCGTGTTATATGCGTTAAATTTTGGAAAAAATTGGAAAATTGTACTTTTTTTGTATTTTTATTTTTAGACATAAAAAAAGAGACATTTCGCAATGAAATGTCTCTTTTATGTTTGATTAATTTAAATTTTCATATGTAGTTTTAGACTCTTCTATTATTTTAGTAAGTTCTTCATCTGTAGGTAAATTATTTTTATCAAACAACATAGCAATTAAATAACACCTACCTATTTCTTTTTTAATAAATAGCCATCTGTCTCGAGTTTCTTTTTTACGCTGCCATGATTTCCAGGCTGCATCTCCCTCTTTTACACCTAAAAATGCAACAGATTCTGGTGAACCATCATAACGTGTCCAAATAACTTCATGTCCTGTAAAAGTAGCATCACTATTATTACTTTTAGCAAAGGTACCAAGATATTCTTTTACAAAACCTTTATCTATATCTTCAATGATATCAAAATCATGAAAATGATCATTTGGTTCAAGTTGCTGTCTTTTATCATCCTTATCTAATTCTTCAAATGGGTCTCTGAAAAATATCTCTGGGTCATAATCTGATTTGATAAACCATTTCATATTCGATAATAAGTATGTCATTTTCATAGTGTCAGCATAGCTGAAAGAATCTTCATATGGAGCTACTTTGTCTTTTGACTTTTTAGTAGTGTTTTCATTACTTTTATTTAATGTAGCCTCATGATAAGGAGGGTCCATATACCAAATTACACTTTCTCCATATTTTTTAGAATACTTAGCAATTAAATCTACATAATCCATGTTTTCAATAATAAAATTCTGTCTAAGCATCTTAGAATTAATCTGCATTATACGTTTCTTAGCTATATTAACTCTTTTCTCAATCTCTGCTTTTTCATCTTTGTCACCAGCATCTAATGCATAATTTAAATTGTCTGGATCTGTTTCACCTTCCCAGCTAGAAGCCGTTACCCAGTATGTCATTGCAGCAGATAAAAGCATATCGGCGTTCAAATCATCTGTAATTTCTATTCCTAATTCTTTTAAAACAATTTCCGGTAACATCTTGCCTGGTGTACTTCTTACATATGCAAATAATTTAAACATATCTTTTGACATAATCTTTCCTAATCGTTCGATCATATCAATAAGTGCAAGTGGATTATCTCTACAACATACATAGTAAGAATATACACCATAATTAAGGTCATTAATAACTATGGTATCAAACCACCCCGTAGGAATTGTAAGAGCTATCTTTCCACCACCTGCAAAGCAATCTACAAATGTTTTGGCTGGATTATTATGCACATATCTATAAGCTTGCATCTCAAAAATTCTATTAATGATAAACTTTCCTATTTTTGATTTACCACCAAAATATCTTAGCCCAACTTGAGTTGTTAATGTATTAAAATACCTTTCTTTCATTTCAGGAGAAGCATGTACATAATCAGTTAGTCTCATTAGTTTCTACCCCCTGATTATCTTCTTCTACCGGATTTTTAACAACTTCATCACTCTGTTCTTGTACTATTTCAAATGTTTCTACTGTTTTTTTCTCTGCTTCTGCTTGTTGATTTAATGCTTCTCGAGCTGTTTCAATAGCAGATACAAAGAATGTATATTTTATATAATTCCTGTTAAAATGTAATAAATTATCCTTAGACTTTTCTACATACATCAAAGTTTCGTCTGTTTTAGCAAATTCTTCATAATATGTAGGTATAAACTTATTTTCATTTGGTAATTTAGAACCTTCTTTATATTGATAATCTACAAATGCTTGACCATCGCTATCAAGATTTGACAAAATCACTCCTAATGTTAATTTACACTTTCCAGCTGTAGATATACTCACCTCTATGTTTCCATGGTTTTCTTTATATCTTCCAATTGGTTCTTTTGGATTATTTTTATTTGGTATATTAAAATAATTTTTATTTGTATTACACCAATCATAAAATGCTATGATATCTTGAACTGTAGGTTTTTTATTAATCAACTTAATACATGTCTCTTCTTTTGTATCTACTTCATCTACATTAACTGCTTTATGTACTTTAATTTTTTCTATTAAGTTTTCAATTAATAATTCAGTAACCTTATTCATATCCATATGCATACTTACATCTTCAAAATCTTCAATTTGAGTGTATGACATAGCATAATTAAGGATGTATCCAGTTAAATTAATCAAAGAAAATCTCTGTTTTGAAGGCATCATACTATCAATATATTCTGAACTTACACTTCTTTTTATTGTCTGTTCCATCTCAGATTCAGCAACCAACAATAATCTTCTGAATACTTTAGTATCATTTTCATCCATTCCAAAAGTAATATTATTTGAAATGATGGATTCAACTATATTCCAAAGACGGTTATCAATATCAAGCTCTTCAAATTCATCTTTTAAATCATTTATATGTTTTTCTATCTCCTTTTTGTTCATACCAATATCTGTAAGCTTTTCCATTATCTTGATCAGCTTATCTGCCAAGTAAAATGTATTTTCTAAATTTACTTTAAAAGATAATAACAAATGGTATAAACTCTGATATTTCATCATTAAGAACATATAATTAATTATCTGAGGTACACCATACCCATAATAACGTCTTGCTATTTCCGTAGCAGTCTCTGCTTGTTTACTTGCAGATTCTTTTCCACCTTCTAATTCTTTAAATATGTCATTCTTTCTGATCTTAATTTCTATTAATCTTCTAACCTGTCCTAAATCATTTTCTCCAATATTAGATTTTTTAATAAGGTCAAATATACTTTCAACACTCGAAGAAATTATTGCTCCATGGAATCTATGAGTAGTATCATTCTTTAAACCTGATTTCTGTTTAATTCTACCCTCATATTCTCTAAATACATCTAAGAAAGCATCTGCTCCACGTTTATTATCAGATGTATCGATAGAATCAAGCAATTTATCATCAATAACGTAAGGAATAAATACTCTTGATACACGTTCTTCTTCTTTAGCTGCATCTGTATCTAAAAAACTTGATGCTAAATTAGTTGGATTTCCAAAGAAACTCAAAACGAGATTCTGTAAAGTACTTTTTCCGGAAGCAGCCGCACCTATAATATTAATGTTAAGACCATATTCTTTGGATAAATCTAACATCTGTCTGATAATACCACTTACAGCAGCACATAAAACTAAACTTGCTTTTGTACTATTATTGAATGTATGAGCAAAGAATGTATTAAAAGCAAATTTCTTTTCATCTTCATCAATTTCAGATACTACTGCACCTATACTATTAGCCCATCTTTCACCACAGAATCCTATTCTTTCCTTATTTTCTCCACGTGCATATAACTTATCATATTTAAAAATTAATTCTTTTTTACCTTCCGAATTTCTTTTACTTAAGTCTGAATCATCAATATTTATATGTAATGCCTCTTTTATTTCTCTGTATAAATATATACTTTCCCCATTTTTATCTATAAGCAAGCTATTTACTAAATCAGCTACAAATTCTTCACCAATGCTATCTATATCTGCTCTATAACTTTCTAAGTAATCTTTTTTAGTATGATATATTGTCTGCCATCCAATGTATTTATACTTATAAACAAGCATTTCATTAAAAGCTAAACACAAACTAATATATCTAGCTGCTTCTTTAGCTGCATTTACTACGTCAGAATCATATGTACCTCTGAGTTTTACAATTTCATCCTGCAATAATTGCTCTTCATCCACTGTAAAATCATAAATTTTCTTTTGATACTCTAAATAATCTATAGTAACTCTATTATTGTTATTATCTACAAATTCAATAACATATTTATCCTTAGTCATATCAAAGGAGTCTATGGCTTTAATAAGTCTGATCTTGATTTTATAGTCATCCCATAATCTTTTACCAGATTCTAAAATTTCTTCTCTCTTGTCTGCAAAAGATAATTCCTTTAAATAACCAAATCTTAATGCAGGTACCTTATATCTTAAATCCTCCTCTAATCCAGTTTTATGGGCAACATTTGCAACTCTAAGCATGCTATTAAGAATTTCCTGTGTCCCTTCCAATACTCTATCTCTTTTAGTCTTAGTTCCAGCTGTATTATTATCTTCCAATGAAGAATAATCAGGATTGTTCTGTAATATTTCACATATCTTGTTAGCTAATTCCTTTAAATCAGCATCAGATAATCCTGCTACGAATTCATCATATTTCATTACATCTAAATTTTCGATGTTAACTGCATTATTTTCTTCTGACATAGGTATTTATCCCCTTTACATTGTATTGCCAATATTTTAGCAAAAAGGCACTGTTTATGCAATTATCAACTAGCCATATTATTGTCAGACATAAATTATGGAATCCTAAAAATTTAAGGGAATACAAAATGTAATGCTCTCCGCATTTTCTTACTGTACTCCCTTATTAATATGCTTATGTGGTTTCTTATGTCTGGATTTATTCTTACGCTATGGTTCTTTTATCAACTTGTTATGATTTGGTGTAGTAAATAAGTATAAACTCTAAAATTTTTTAAAGATTTTGAAGTTAAATGCTATTAACTTTTTAATACTGAATCCATTCTTAATTACTGAATACTTAATTTTTGATGCTCTTTTCTATCTTTTCAAAACTTATATTTCTTTCTGATGTTTCACTTTCTCTATCAACTAGATTAGAAAAAGATATCTACTTTCACAAAAATCCCAAAATTTTAAGGGAATACAAAAGGAAATGTATACCACTTCTTACCTATTGTATTCCCCTAAAGGTCAATATTTTTCACTTTTATTGTTCACAGTCGAAATCTAATAAGTCATCTTCTGTTTGGTTTTCTTCTTTATCAAGTGTTGAAATGCCAAGCCAGCTTAAAAGTGTGTCTCTTCTTTCTTTATCTACTCCGGTTAATTTTACTCCCGGTGTCATTAAATAATTGAAGTAACCAACTTCTTTTCTAAGCTCATACATTGCTATCTCTACGCTTTCCACCTGTCTCTTACTGTATGGACGAATAATCTCAAAGAAACAATCAAACTCATAATCGGATAAACTATCTACTTTGGCAAATGTTGGCATCCTAAATAATAAGTAATCTTTTTTATTCTTAGATGTGTCGAACATTTCTACAAATCTATTTATTTGTTCTTCCGCTTCTCTGATCGCTTGATAAATGCTATCATTTACAATTCTTACTGTCATTATCAGTTCCAGCGGATCAATTTCAATTTCTTTTTTCTTACTTGAATCCTTATATATAACATCCTCAAAGGAATTGTTAACTTTGTTAGCACAAAGTATAATTCTGGATTTTACTGTATTAGGGTTTTCTCTCTTACTTTCCTTTAAGCCTTCATTGTATAAGGCTACTACTTTTCTTACAGAAAGATTTGAATGTTTAACATACATTAATCCAACTTCATTCATTTTTTTAGAATTTAATAAGCACTCATAGAATTTTCTGATGTAATCTGTTCTTTCTTCTGTATAATATTTTCCTACTCTTGCCTGGGCTTTTTCTTCATCCCATGCATCATTTGTAAAGAAATCACAATAATATTGATGTGCTACCTTAAATGCTCCCATAACTTCATCTCCTTTTTATCAATGCATCGTGTACTAAAAATAACTACTTTTTACATTTTTATTGAAATCTGTATTTTCAATATTTAATCCAAACCACCGCATTTCCTTTTTTGAAATTCCTTTTGAAATTTTTAAAATTTCCCCGGATTTTCAAAATAAAAATTAAAATTCTATTTTGTACTACTATTGGATTTTCAAAATTTTAGTACAAATTTTCATATTTTCTAATCCCAAATCTTAATCCGTTTGGATTACCTGTTTATCTATTTTTAGTACACCTGCATCACCTTACAAATACTTAATGTTTACTATTCCATGCGTAATCTCTAAAGGTGTTACGCTTCTGGCTCCGATCTTATTTGATACTAAAATTGGTGTCAGCGAATCATCCTTATGAAGACTACAAATTCTTTTAAATTCTTCTTCACTATAAACATCTTCCAGAATCAATCTTTCAGAGAAGTGTTCCTTTAACCATCTGCCAAAGCTGAAAGGCTGATGCACAAACTCTTTACAGAAATCACATTTCATATTTTCTAAATCTATATGCTCTCTGTAACGAATCATATATTTTCCACATGCTTCGCACTTAACAATTAAGAAGAATTGTCTCAGTTTGTCCTGATTCCTATATTTTTCTGCCAGCAATACTTGATGTTCTTCTGTCATTTTCTTCACCATCTGATAAGGTGATATTTTCTTATACTTAGCATTAATGACAAATCCCATCCCTCTACGTGACCTATAACTTTCATGATTTATATAACAATCTGTCTCCGGGCTTATCATCTTATCAATCAGACCACCAAATATTTCATAGTCTAACTGAAATAAAGATGTCGGGTATGTATCATCATTTGCTCTTGTTCCCATTTCCTCTGCATCTCCTATATGAAGTCTGCAGCAATGACACATTTCATTTTCTATATCATATTCAGCCCGATCCACAGTGGATATAAACACATGTCCTCTTTTACATCTGAATTTAGCTGCAATCTTTATGTTTCTTGCCTGCTCTAAAGTAATATTGCCCTTATAATCAGTTCCTAAGTAATATTTTTCTAAATCCATATGCTCACCTCCTATGCTAATCCACATCTTGCACTCATTAGTTGTCTCATGAGTTTCCTATTTTCTTCTGTCATCTTTTCAATCTGATAGTCATATTTACTCTTTTCACAACGAGCAATATCCTTCTTTTCTGCTTCCAACTTTTCATCATATTCAGATTGAATTTTTTCTCTGTATTCAGCCTTTTCTTTATTCAAAGCTTCATACTCTATGTCTATTTCCTTTTTTACCTGTCTAATCATTTCTAATCTTAATTCACTTAGTTCTTTAACCATGAAATCCTTATATACAGATAATTTTTCTACATCTTCTTGAAGGCTATCCCTCTCTGCTGATAATTGATTATTTCTTTCCTCTGTCTCTTCAATTGATTTCATCAGGCCATTTAATTTATTATTTAAAGTCTCCTCTAAAATAACTAATTCCTGTTCCTTCTGTTCTACTCTTTGCTCTCTTGCCCTTAAAATTTCACCACTTGTACCCATATTATTTGTTACAGGATCTTTAAATACTATTCTTGGCACAGAATTATGGAAATCCAAGGTATGAATAACTTCTTTAGGTAAATTTCTAGCATATAAACTGATTCTTTCACCTGTCATCTTAGTAGATGAATCTTTATAAAAGTAATTGAAGCTCTTATAGTCATTATCAATGTAACTAATTCCCACTAAATTTGTTTCAGCATCTTTTACAGTTTTGTACTGATATTTAGCTGAAAATACATAGGCTTCATATATGGCTCTTATGTAATCAATATCAGTATTAATTAAGTTAAATCTATTTAAGATGTCTCTAATAATTGCTACTAACATTGGAATAGCTTTCCTCAAGTCTCCACCAGTATGAAGAGTGTAAACAATATGTTTTCCATTGGTTTCCTGTCTAAAATCACAAGCATCTGTTCTGTCAATTATTTCCACATATACCATGTTATGATCTAAACAGAAATCTCTTCTAAATTGGTCTCTCTGCTCTTTTCTTTCTGATGAATGCCAATATTCACCAGAAAATTCAACTCTTAAATTTAACTCTGGTACAAATACATCAAATTCCATATTACATAAAGACTCAATGTATCTATTATCTGTACGTGGAAATAATTGTAAGAAACATCTGTAAATGAACTGTTCCGGGAATGATGTACCACTCTTCCACTCTCTGTTTCTTATGTATCCTCTGTTTTCTGCCTCTGCATTTGTAATCATAACCTTGCTCTCCTTTCTTCTAACTATCACTATGGCCTACAACTTTCTAATCACTAGTCGCTGATATGTTATATAAACTTAATCTTTTAATTTTGCCCGATTCTCTTTTTTCAATAAAAATTGAAATTATTATTACTGTTATTCGTTTTTCTCACTAGACATGAAAATGATTACTGAACTTCAACATTTTCATTTCAAAAATAATTGAAATTTCATTTTTAATTGAAAATTTTCCTTACTGCCTTTCATTTTTTCTAACTAGCTACTTTTAAGCCGGAAACTTTTTCATAATTCTCAATTTTTTTGTTAGTTAGTGCTTCAAAATCTCTCCACTGCTAGCTGAATTTTATCTATTGAATATGCATCTTTTTACTATGCTCTAGCCTCATTATCCACACCAATAAATTTCAATCTTTAAAACTTTGAAAATGGGATTTACTGCTTACTACTTCTTACTAACTAGTCACTTTTAAGCTGAAAACTTTCTTGATTTTCTAAAAATTTTTATTAGTAATGTATTGAAATTTCCTTACTGTTTTACTCTTTTCAACATGTTGAAAAAGCTTCTGATGCATCCTTTTGATTACACAATCAGGATTTTCTTTTATTGTTCTTAATTCCTTTTAAAATGTTGAACTTCCACCTGATGCCTCTTTTTGATTACACAATCAGGATTTTTCAACATCAAATACCATTTTTATAATGTTGAAATTACCTCTACTGCACCTTTTCGTTTACACAATTCTTAGTTTTTCCATCTCAAACCCCGTTTTTATAATGTTGAAATCACTACCACTGTCTCTCTGTGATTACACAATCAGGATTTTCAAATCCATTCTTTATTCTTCAAATCAGATATGCTTCTGACTATGTCATTTTGATTGTGTCTTTCCGGATAAGTAGCCACATTGGTTCTAAACAGCCCAACGTCGAAATACATTGTCTTATCCGGATAAATCTCAACTTCAAAGATTTTATTAGTGGATAGCTCCACACGATAAACCTTAAGTATCTCTGCAACATCTTTAATATAAGTAGGTTTCACTACGTTATTGATGAAATCCACTATTTTCATGGCTGCTCCGTCTTCTAATTCACTTTTCCACCAATTACACAGGTTTTCTTTTAAATCTCCATTATTGCAAGTGAACTGAATCGTCCTGTATGGTTTTAATTCTTCATAGGTAATTAATCCTAAGAAAACATTAACCTCATAAACTCCATCTTCTTTTTTAATGTAATCACATAAGGCTACTGCACCCTCTTTGCTTACTTCCTGCTTGCTGAACCTTACCTCAATCTCACCTTGGTTTTTGTCACAGTTATATTTTTTCAGTATCATGCTCTTCCTCCATATCTTTGAAATCAATCAATTCTGTTCCCATGTAAGAAAGGAATTGCTTATAATCTTCCCATTTACCACTGATAAACCAATTTTTATCGTAGTAGTAAACTTTCTCAACTTGTCCAATCTGAGCACACTTAATAATTCGCTCTAGCTCGGATTTTTCAATTGTTCCGGTCCACTGCTCATACACCCCTACGACATGTCCATCTGGTTCTAAGCCCTTCACTTTTTCCACAAAGGCATTGTTCTCTTTTTCAATTTCATCCCAATTGCTTCTAGTCGAACATGTATAAGCTACTATTGTTCTTTTATTGTCCAGACTCATTGCTAAAGGTATCTGCTCTTGGCTGTAATATCTAAACCCGCCATCTGTACGCTTAGCCGGTTCAAGTTTTCCGCATCTATCCCAATACCTAAGCTTGTCTGATTTAATTCCGGTGATTGAACTGAACTTAGCTAAGGTCATCAGCTTCGCTTTAATGTTTTTATTCATCTTTTTTAACTCCTTTCTAAAAAATAAATTTTTTATTAATATTCATTCACATGTATAGAAGACGGTATGTAATACTATTTCTTAATGAATATATAGAAATAGAAAAAGCACCTGACATGCTGTCAGATGCTCATTTTTTAGGTTTCAATGTTCAATTTTCTGATATTAATGGGTGTTATTTTTTCCTACTGCGTGTTATGTAATTTCCAGTTTCTAAGCTTATGCCAATATCTGGAATAAAATGATACAACAGGTCTATCTCATTTAAAGAAATGTTATTCCGTTTAAACTCAAAGAATTCTTTAGGATTTATATTGAAAGCTTCACACATTTCTATGTAATTATTGTATTTTATATTGTTAATAATAATCATGGTAACTGCTCCCCTGGTTTTACACTAGCATCCATTGTTTGTTTTTGATGCTTGTCCGTACTACTTCTTCTGTTGGTTGATATAGATACTGTTCCTCTAAATTTTCCAGTTTAAGGGCTGCAAGGTTTCCATCTTTATGTCCTTGTAAACGATAAACTATTCCACAGTCTACATTGATATCATTGTATCTATAGAAAATCTTTCCTATGTTTTCTTCTGGTGGAAAGTCCTCTTCACTTATGGTCGGTGTATGACCATGAATTATTATTGTTTTTGGGAAATCATCATATCCTCTATGAAATCTATCCCAGACTATCTTTTCCTTTAAACTGAAAACTTCAACTTTTTTATCAATATTACTGTTTTTATATTCTGTTATACTACGCTTGCTAAAACTTCCATCCTTGTTTAAACATTGTCTTGGTACTGTAGCGTGTACTATTATAAATCTCTTATTTACGTTTCCTATGTTCACTACTCTCTCTTTATAGAATGGTAAGCTTTTAAAGAAATTAAGTATTTCTAGTAACTGCTGGTCTGATATTTTATTTGCAATACATACATCTCTAAAATCATATCCATCAGCCGACATATTATGTAGATTGTAGTTTAACCCTCTACCTGTCATTATCTCTTTATTCCTAAAGTATTCTTCCAACCAAAACATTTTCTCCGATTCATGATTACCAATGACCATTTGATATTTTCCATCTGGGGTTATGTTTTCCATTGCCCACTTTAACATTTCTAAGGTTTTAGGTCCTCTGTCTATGATATCTCCTACTAAAATAAACTCTGCCTGACTGTCCTCTGCTTCTATTTTGTTTTTTAGTTCCATCCATTCATCAAAGCATCCATGAATGTCACCTATGATATATGTTCCCATATTAAAAAACTCCTTTTTACTTTTCATATACTCAATGTTACATGAAAAGTCAGATAAAATCTTGCATGTAATTTTTGGAATAAAAAAAGGATACTAATTTCTCACTAGTTCCAAAAATGTTTCGCAAAATAAAAATACCAACTAAAATTTCTTCTAGTTGGTATCTTGATGCATTATTCAAAATATTTTCTGATTAGACACTTGTAAGGTGCCTCATATCTCCTTACAATGTTTCAACAAGGAAATTCTTGAAATTGTTATAAACCAACACCTCGTCATCACCATCTATGATGATGTTAAGGGTATTTCCTTGTCTTGCCTGCAACGCTGTTAGACTGATTATGGAATCTGTCTCTCCTATCCTTCCATTGTAAATAATGGAAATTACACTGCTATATTCCTTGCATTTATCTACTATCCGTGCTGCCGCTCGTCCATGTAAGCCGTTTTCGGATTTGATTTTGTACGAAAATTTCATCTTATTATGTGTCCCCTCGAATGTACTGTTCATATGATAACATATATAAGGGTATTATATTGTTTTTATTTTGTATATCTGTAAGGAGGATATGGAGGAATGGTGGTTTGGAGGATAAACTAAGGTATGTGTTGGATTTCTAAGGTACGTGTTGGATTTCTAAGGTATGTGTTGGATTTCTAAGGTACGTGTTGGATTTCTAAGGTATGTGTTGGATTTCTAAGGTATATGTTGGATTTCTAAGGTAAGGTGGTTTTGGTGGTATGATGAAATAAACTACAAATTTCCAGTATGCTCCCAACTTTTCGGTAATTTCCGCAATTTCCTCCCTTGCATATCCTCTCATTTCATTGCATAATATTGTCAATCAAAAGAAAAGGAAATTATACCAATGAAACATAGAATTTTAATCTTAACCCTTACCATGTTCACTTTAACTGCATGTGGACATCAGCACACCTTTACAGATGCCACCTGTACTGAACCAAAGACCTGTACGGAATGTCAGGAAACCGAAGGTGAACCCTTAGGGCATAGCTTTTCTGAGGCTACCTGCACCGAGCCAGCCACATGTAAAACATGTGTTCTAACTGAAGGTGAGGCTCTAGGTCATACATGGCTTGAAGCCACTACTGAAGCTCCGAAGACATGTAGGGTATGTGGTTTAACTGAGGGTGAACCATTACCAGCAGAACAAGTTGAAATTACAAAGCAGGAAACACAAGCAGAAGTACCAACACAGCACAGTCCAGAGTATCAGCAGATGCTTGAAGACTTAGTAAAAGAAATTTACAACAGTGGTGATTCTTACATTCCAGCTGACCCAGCAGTAGAAGCCGCCCTCGGCGGCACCCCCGCAGGAAATCAAGAATGTGCTAATGATGTAGATTATAATGCACCTTCAAATCCTAAATTTGCTGGTGGATCCTTGGAGTAAACATTTGGTTCTAGGGTAGTATTACCCAGTTGTGTTCTTGTAACACATTCCATAAAAACCTGTAAGATAAAATTTTTTTACCTTACAACTATGCATAAAGAAAAGAAATTACATTTTCAAGAAGAGGAACCCACCATAAAGGTTCCTCTTTTTCTTTTGGAGGATAAACTAAGGATGTCATGGTTAAATGTTCTTGGTGTCTTGGCTCGTTTGGTTGATATAGCTATTCTTTCTATGGTGAAATAAACTCAGATTTGGTTTTGATGTTCTGCTTCCTGCTCTTCTGATTTTCTCTCACTCTGCTTCTTGCTCTGTTCCAAATTCCTTCCACTGTTTCACTCTTCTTTTCATGTCTCCACTTTCCTTCCCAATTTCACTCCTTTTGGGTTTGAATGTCTGAAAGGGGTTTTTAACCATATCTAAATTATCAATATGGTTTTTGTTTCTTAAAAAATGCTGAAAATCATATAATGCCTACTTTTATGCCACAAAATTTTTAAAAAATGCTATCCCCTTGATTTTCCTACTGTTATCTCCTTTTTCCTATGCTCTTTTTAGCTAAACTTCCACCGGATTTTTCTGAAGATGGCCTGTGAACACAATTTTATGTAATATCTAAAATAGGTACTGTATTACTTGATGTATGGTTTTGAGGTCTTTAGAAGTGGTTTTGATATGTCATAAAATACATTTTTCCAAGCATATTTGGAGGAAAATAAAAAGAACAGCCCTCTTTGGACTGTTCCCTTACATCATATAAACTTTCTAACTTTCTATCATTGTTACTCGCTCTAAAATAAGGTTAATTCCTTTGTAATTGGTGCTCATTACTGTTTCATAATTATTATCCGCTAATTCAGAAATGAATTCCTCTAATTCCTCTTGTTCCCCTGGTCTTTCTATGAGCATTTCTAATACTTCTCGATCTACATCTGTTTCTGGAACTGCTTTTATATAATTACTAACCATGTATCCTCCTTTCTATGAAGCGTAATTGATTCATTCTATCACATTAATGAATGTTTTGGTACTGTTTTGGAGGATAAACTAAGGATTGGCTTGTAGGGTAAAATAAACTCTTATTTACACATTACCTGCACACTGTCTTCTCTTTTCCTCTATGTCCCCGTCTTTTCCACCATGTTCCTCCTGCCCTCTCCTTTTCCCTTGTTCCTTCTTAGTATTAGTTTTTTGGATGTCTGAAAGGGGTTTTTACTCACATCTAAATTATCAACATGGTTTTTATTTCTTTGAAAATGCTGATTTTGACCTACTGCTAGCTGAAATGCCTTAAAATTTTTTATTAATGTTAAATGTTCTTTTTTCATACTGCTCTAAGGGTTTTTGGATGTCTTGAAATCGTTATTTTCCAATGAACTTTTTGTAATCTGGTCTGTGAATGGATTTTTCTGTATTTGAAAAATTGGTACTGCTATAGGGAATGTATAAAAATCTGGTCTGTGAATTGTATTTTTAGTGGTATAAATCCATTATTTATAATACAGTTTAAAAAGCCTAGTCACTTCGACTAGGCTTTGTCCTTAATTTTATAGTTCCGGTAAAATATTATTGATAAATTCGTACCATGTTAAAGCTCCCTCTAATGGATCCTTGTCAAATAACATAAAATAGCTGAATCTCTCTGGCGTTGATGCTTCCCACTGTTTTCCCAAGTTTAACCTATCTTTAGCACTATCTTTATAAACACTAGCCTTAGTTTCAATGAGTAATACATTTCCAGACTCTGTCATTACAATGAAATCAGGATAATGCTTAAAAAATCCATTAATTATAAAACTTTCTTTTTTCTTTCTTTCCGGATTTCTATGCCACCATAATACATTTTGATGTGAAGCTATCTCAACAATAACCTGTCTTTCCAAATCATCCAAGTCATTATATTCTTTTGTGTAAAGTCCTTTAGCAATTTCACTGGTATATACCATTGGAGTAATATACTCTGGAAATTGAAAATGTGGTCTACACATAATCTTTCTTTGATTTTTCAACAATTCAAACTGTTTTTCTTTAAATTTCTCTTGTAAACTTTTTACTTTCTTTTTAATACTATCATGATACATAAATAGTCTTGTATTATCAATGCTTTCAATCTGCTCCAAAGTCATTGAATCTATGACTTTATCCACATATCTACGCAAATCTTCATAATCTACATTGTCCATTTTTTCTAATTTTCTTTTTACAAAATGTTTACATTCTTCCTTCTTTTTATCAGAAGGTAGATTAGAAAAATTAGCCTTGAACTGTTTACTTGTGTCTGCATTCATCTTTAGATATTGAGGTTTTTTACCTTTCTCAATATCAATACTTACAATCTGCTCAGGTGTAGCATTGAACTCAATATCTGTATCGGCGTTTCTTAATGAAAAATCTTCCAATAATACTTCATCTGTTAACCATTCTTCTTCCTGTAAACAGAATATAGATTGTGGTTTCTTAATGTAAAAACAAGGTATTGATAAATCTCTTACACTTTCTCTAAATTCTTCATTTATTGTTGATATCATATCTTTATCCACCATCTCAAATGGAGTGTTCATCCCATTCAGTATATCCTGATTTTGATTAAACATATTATCAAGATTATCACTAGCTTCTTCTGATGTTTTTAAAATATTAGCAACTGATTCACTTATTTCTTGATTGTTATTTTCCCTTTTTGCTACTTCTTCCCTCGCTGCTTCCTCATTTACTTCAAATGGGGAATTCTCTCGGGTATCTGGGTTTTCTATTGTTCCTGAGGTTTCTGTTGGTGTTATATCACTTATATCACTTAAATTTATCTGCTCCCCAACAACTTCATTTGTCTTTTCTTCTTTTGTATTGTCTTCTATTGCCTTTACATCCTTATCAGAAAATCCTGCCGTGTTTAAACCATCAATGACTTTACCTACTGTTCCATAGAAATCATCTGATGAGGTAATTACATAACACATGTTTAAGAATTTGCTATTTTGTTCTTCTGTATATGGCTGTCTTAAAATTCTACCAACTATCTGTTCCACATCTACAAGCGAACTTCTATTAGCTAAAGTAGCAAGTATATAAGCAAATGAACAATCCCATCCCTCTTTTAAGGCATTAATTGTAATAATATATTTTATTTTACAATCCTCTGCAAACAGATCCTGCTTACTTATTTCATCTCTACCTGCTATCTTGATTGCAATTTCATCTTCACTTATTTTATAGTTTTTTATAATGCTTTGCTTCAACTTTTCATAAGTAGTAGCATCTTCATTCGTATTCGTTTCTGCCTGAAAAAGAACTATTGGTCTAATGTATCGTTTCCCCTCAGCTACTGCTTGTTGTGCCATTTTGTCTAAACTATCTCTTAGTTCAATAGCATCAGCTATAACCTGCTCTTTATTCTTCCTGTTATACACAACAACCGGAAGTTTTACCATATGCTCATTCTTTAATTCCCAAGCCTCTACAACACTTATAATATTACTATTACTCTTAGGAGTTGCAGTTAAATCCAAAATGAAACTAGGATTCAGATTTTTAAGCATTTCTACACTTAAGTCACTTTTCGCATGGTGACTTTCATCCACTATTACAATTGGATTACACTGATTAATTACATTTATAAGTGCCGTATCATCTACATTAGCTACTAATCGTTCTCTGTCTCTATACTCTTGAACAAAGTCTAAGTTGCATCCATTTTCTGCATAAACCTTTTCTGTTTTCTTTTTGCTCCTAATAGAGTCATAACTTATTATTAGTATTGTTACCTCTTCTTTAACAGAATTTACACTAAACCCTTTTCTGCTTAGAGCTTCTTCCTTATTGATTACATTTATATTTCCACCAAAATCTTTATTTAAATGAATTCTGTAATCATGACTATTATCACTTAAACTTTTATGTGTCTGCTTATAAATTATGTCTGTAGGAACAAGCCAAACTACTAACTTATGCTCTTTATCACTCATACTATCTAATATAGGCTTAATAGAAGAACATCCAAGTATTGTTTTACCTCCACCGGTAGGTACTTTCATACAAACATGAGGCACACCAGGGATGATATTATTATATGGTTTTAGTTTTCCTTTCCCAGACATTATATTTTTATCTTGCCACAATAAATTATAAGCCTTTTCTATATCCCCATGTTCTTCAATCAATGACAAATACTTTTTCAAATCATCAATTACTTTTTCTTGATATGTTTTAAGTCTCATCATCTATCTCCTCTAAAATCGTATTACATCTCTAGGTATCTTTTTAAATGTAATACCATTTTTTATTAGGCTTTCACTATCAATTACACATTTATCCGCATAAACAATATAAGACTCTGCTTTCTTCTTAATTGTAGCAAGAAATTCATGATTAAGTGTCGTTATTCTATCTTTTTCAAAATACAAATAATATGCACAATTACCATCACTTCCAAGATAATATTTATTATCTTTTTGCTCATTCTCTGCCAACACTGCTCCTTGGGTTTCAGAAAAATAAACATATTCTCTTAACTGGTCTTCTGTTATGCCAGAATTAATTAATCCGTCTTCATTGAATAATTCTTGTCCTAATTCATAATAACTAAAGTTTCCACCTATTCCATCTACATGCCCTCTGTACTCATTTTTAGCAATTACTCTGATACAATCATCTTTTAAGGTTACTTTTCCTACTTTAGTATATTTATCCTTATTTTCTTCTATTACTTCCTCTGCTTCTTTTATAAATTCGTCTGCGGATCTAATATTTTTAATAGTTAGTTGCTTTTCATATATTGTTTCTTCTTCGGTAAATGTAGCATCATATCCACTAATTACTCTTTTAACACGCTCTGCTGTTATATTTTCAGCATAGTACATCATCTCAATAAGAATAAACTTTCTATTACCTCCATCTCTTTTATTCATTTCCAAGACTGAATGTGCTGTAGTTCCTGAACCAGCAAAAGCATCTAATATAATATCATTGTCATTACATAATACTCTTAATATTTGATTTATTAATCTTACAGGTTTAGGTGTTGCAAAAAAGTCTGTTGAAGAATCCAAAATCTTTTTAAGAAATTGCTTAGCTTCTTGTGTATGTCCTACATCTTCATGTTTCCATATTGTCTGTGGACATATCCCATCTTTTACCTCGTATATAAACCTTTTTCTTCTTGGCTTTGAATTTCCATCCTTGCCAAACCAAACTCTATTATCTGCTATTAAATCTAACATTTCTTTTTCAGGATGTCTCCAACTTGTTCCTGGTTCAGGAACATATATTTTCCCTGAAGGAGTTGGTATTCCATATACACTGTTAGCTCTATGTTCCATTCTTAATAAATCCGTGGATATCCAAACTCCTCTTGGATCATTATCTGGATTTTTATATCTTTCATTTTGCTTATCACTTTTGGGTAAATCTTTTATAGTTAAATTATTGATATTTTTACAATAAACTAAAATATACTCATGTTCTGATGAAAAGAACTTGGCATCATTTTTAGTAGCAAATGTTCTCTGCCAACAAATATTTACTACAAAATTATTTGAACCAAATATCTCATCGCACATCATTCTTAAATTATGCACTTCATTATCATCAATTGAAATAAAAATTGCACCATCTGGCGATAGCAGTTTTTCAAGAAGTTTAAGTCTTGGGTACATCATGCATAACCATTTATCATGACGAGATAAGTCTTCCCCTTCCTTTCCCACTGTTTGTCCAAGCCATTTTTTTATTCTAGGGTCATTTACATTATCATTATAAACCCAATTTTCATTTCCGGTATTGTAAGGAGGATCTATATAAATGCACTTTATTCTTCCTTGATATTTAGGTAATAAACTCTTTAAAGCTTCAAGATTATCACCGTGAATTATCATATTTTCACTGTCATTATCCTCTGTATGCTGACCATTTTCATCAAAACTATATACTCTTTCAAGTGTCTTATATTTTACATCTCTATGATGACCTATTACTTTGTCTTTTCCTGTCCAATTTAATATAGCCATAAATCCTTTTCTCCTATGCTTCTAATTCATTTATTGTAACATGAATTTGTATAAAAAAATAGACTATGCTTAGTGTACATAGTCTATTTTCATCCCTCTTTTCTCCTATGCTATATTTTTAATTTCATTCTTATTAGCTAGTAATTAAATTTTAATTATAATATTAATCATTATTAAATTAGTACTAAAATTCTAAGTATTATTGGTGGACGAAGTTATATTTATATAATTTATATGTCGATGTTAAAGTCTGTAATATATTTTTCGTATGTTTGTAGTTAAATTGATATTGTAATTAGAAAATGTAAAAATCTCAAAAAAAGAAGATAGATGTTTAAACATCCCTCTATTTTGAATATGAAGAAAGGGACTGTCTTTGACAGTCCCTCAGAGTGTAGACAAAATCAAAAAGATAAATAGCCCATGCATATTTAGTTATAAAAATGCATAGGCTATTTTTTTAATGTGGTTTATTAAAATAAAGATTCATCTCTTCGACAAATCGAAATTGGAATTTGACGCTCCGTCAAACTGGAATTTTCACTTCATTACTGTTTCACTTGCAAAGCATTAAATCCATTCCTTGCAAGAAGTTTTTATGATTACCGCTTTTAATGATATCGTTACCTATCATAAAACAGAGTAATTATAGTACAATGCTTTCTCCATCATTAGGTACCATAAGGTTTCCAGTATAATAACGGATTCCCTCAGATTTATATAACTCTTTTCTTCTTTGAAGATTTGTATCTTCGGTGTGATATAGCAATAAATTTTTACATCGTAAGCGTTCTGCCAGCTCACAAGCGTTTTTTACCGTACTATGACATTTCTCATACGGTTTAAAAATATCCTTATCTTCGTAACAACAAAACGCTTCATGCATCAACCAATCGCAACCATCTATTTCCTTTTCAATTGACATCGGCAATGGCTCATCACCACAAAATACCAGTCTTTTTCCCTCATAGTATTCCATAATAAACCCATATTGCTTCATTTTAACAGATTCAACATCAAACACTTTAACATCTGTTCCTAATATGCTCAGTTTATCTCCGGAATTGATAGTAGATAATATAATCTTATCTTGAAATAGCACCAGAACCTTCTCATCTAATACCATTTCACAAATACTAAGAATAATGCCTTTAAGTTCCTCATGACAATATACAATTAAAGCACCTTCATATTTCCCCTGATTCATCAACTGACCAATCTTCCTGATAACCCATATTACACCAAATAAATGGTCTGTATGAGCATGGGAAACAAAGATATTATGAATCTTAGTCAATGATATTTCCCTACTTTCTAAAATTCTTAGAATTTCATTTCCACCGCCGCCATCAACCAAAAAATATTCTTCCTCATTATCGATTACAAAACATGTGTTGTAACATTTAGTCACAAGAGCATGTCCTGTCCCAAGCATAGTGATTCTCATTTCAACGTTTCTCCATCATGTGATGCTTTTGCAATATTAAACCAATTCTTGGCATAGTCTGCCAACAAAGGAATGATGCTTTTTATAGCCACTTCACTGGTATTTAAAATCAAATGATAAGCTGACCTTTCTCCCCATTCTGCATCCGTATACCACGCTCTTGTCTGTGAACGTACTTTATCTATATTTTTTATCTTATCTTTCATTTCTTGCACACTGAAATTTTCTTCTTCTTTCTTACGTGCCATACATCTCTTTACTTTTGAATCCATATCAGCACATATGAATATCTTCAAAGGTTTATATTCACTCAATATCACATCTGCATTTCTTCCAACGATGACACAATTTTTACCTGTGGCTGCAATTCTCTCCAACACCTTTTTCTGTAACGCCATGATTTCCATGTGATTAGATTTCATATTTGTAGCATAAGCAAAACTGTTTCCATAGCTTATTGGAACAGAACGCCAGTCATACATATCCACTGCCTTTTCAACATACTTTTCATCATAACCGCTTTTTAAAACGATAGACTGAATGATTTCATGATCATAATATTCATAACCGAGAGCATCCGCAAGACGTTTACCCACTTCACGTCCTCCACTTCCAAACTCTCTGTTAATTGTAATAATATTTGCAGTTCTTACCGGCTTTGCTGTTTCATTCGTATTGTTTTCCTGTGTAAGTACCCTGACCCAGCGATAGCGATTACATGTGATTGCATTAGGTATGCATTTCAACAACTGATCTGCCTTCAAAACAAAAAATGTAACTGCAGGTGGAAAATTAAATACAAATGCACTTACAAAGGCACCCGGAATGGTAAATAACCACATAAACAGATTATCTACGATTGCAGGATATTTCGTATTGCCGCCTCCTGCAATAATTCCGCTTTCCACCGGATATTCATAACAAGTTCCTACCGTTGTGATACTAAGAATCGCTAAAAACACTGTTGCCAGGGCTTTTGTCTCGTCTGAAACTGTATATAAACTTACAATTACATCTTTCATTAAAAACATAAGGCTTCCGAAAATAATACCTATCAATAGGAAAATCACCTGCATGGTCTTTGCATAAGACTTTACATAGTTCAAACGACCTTCCCCTATTGTTTTTCCGATGGTAACTGATGCCACATTTGCACAGGACATTCCGAATACCGCAAAGATTTGAAAAATCACAACAGCAATACTGTTTGCGGCAATTACTTCTGCACTAATATGTCCTAAGACAGCAGTTTGAGCTGCTTGCGCAATTCCCCACAACATTCCGCTTAAGACAATTGGTGTTGATACCTTTATGTAATCTTTCAGATAAGTGAAGTCAAAATGCAACAATTCCCACGCACGAATTTTCAATTTTTTATCAACACAAAATACATAGATAAGTATAATAAATAGTTCTACAATTCTGCTTATTAAGGTTGCAATCGCTGCACCTACGATTCCCAATTCCGGGAATCCAAAATTACCATATATCAAACAATAATTCAGGCAAACATTTATACAGATAGTGCTGACTGACATTACTGTACCAATAGCAGCAGTTTCCACACTCTGTAAAGAATACATCAATGAATTAGAAGCTGCAAAAACAAGATATGTCCAGCAAACAATCTTTAAATATTTTGCACCTTCTGCTATTACGATCTGGTCATTTGTAAATAAAGACAAAATCTGTGTTGGCATAAAATAAGACAACAAGAAAAATATAATACCTACAAGTAATCCAAACTTTACACCGATGGATATGATTTTCTTTATCGGATCTGTCTTTTGCTGTCCCCAATACTGAGATGCCAATACCACGATACCCATTCCAATACCAGCGCATATCTGTTGCAACGTAAACTGTATCTGATTAACTAGAGTCGCTCCCGATAGTGCCAATTCAGTGTAAGTACCAAGCATTATATTATCTGCCATATTTACAGTCAATGCCGCCAACTGCTGGAGCGCAACTATACATAATAACGAAAAAAATGTTTTGTAGAATCTTTTATCCTTTGTAAATACGTATAAGAATTTACTATCATTATCTGGTGGTAATTTTACCCATTCTGAATGTTTCATTGAAATAATCTCCTTTGCTCATAAATCCAATATAAAATTATAGTCTAAATCATAGCAAAAAGATTGCATTTTATACCTGATTAATGGTAAAATATCGCCAAATATATAAAAATAAAAATTGATAGGTCTACAGTATTATGAATAAGTTAAGTATTACAACTGATAACACATTGCGCTCCACATTTTTTTATGGAACAAAAGATTTTCCTGTATCCTTTTATTATGATGATCTTAAGCATTACAAAAGCCAATGCATCGAGTGGCATTGGCATACAGAATTTGAATTTTCAATTATCGTCGAAGGAAAGGTATGTTGCTGTATTGGTACAGATACCATTTCATTATCTGATGGAGATGGTATTTTTGTAAACAGTGGCACAATTCATCGTTTTACTTCCTCTGATGATGCAAAGATGATCAATATACTATTTTTACCCGAACTTATCATCTCAAAAGAAAGCATAAACTATCAGGAATACATAATGCCTTTTTATCACACTTCAACAACTCACGTGCTCCTTAATCAAAAAAATCGGAAAGACTATGCTATATTAGAATATATAAAGAAAACCTATTTAACCTTATGCAATCAGTCAGAATTCCGAACATTTGATGTACAAACAACTGTTGCAACACTTTGGCGTATTTTTTTAGAGCACTATTATTCAGAAATCAAACAAGCACCTGCAAGACAAAAGAACGTACTACAATTACGCCTTCAGCAAATGTTGAATTATATTGAAACGAAATATCACACAACCGTTATTTTAGAAGATATTGCTGCTACTGCAAAAATCAGTAAAACCGAAGCATTAAGATGCTTTAAGAAACTTATGAACACAACTCCCGTTCGATATTTAAATGAGTATCGTCTGATTCAGGCAACTAAACAGTTGCAAACAACAGATAAATCTATCACAGAAATTGCATTTTCTGTTGGTTATGAAAGTTCCGGTTATTTTTGTAAGGCATTTAAAAAACAATATGGTGTAACCCCCAAGGAATATCGGGATAATTTCAATATAATTGAAAAAGCACCAAGTTAAGTATTACACAATCGTCTGCACCTTCTAGGATGATAAGACAGACCTTTCCCTGTGCCAATTTTGATAGACACTTTACATAACTTCAGCAAGTTTCTATAATTGTTCTATCAGGGCATGACTTGTGGGGGAGCCACCAAGTCTCAGCCTGAAGACAAAGTCGGGGCAGTTCACTAATGAACAGCCCCTCTTCAATTATAATTAAAATCATCATAGTTTCGTATATTCTATCTCTGCGTAAAATTCAAGTTTGTCGAACTGTTTATAATTCCCTTCTATTGTAACATAATTCATATAACAAAAATAACCTCTGCATAATATTTCATTTAATATACAGAGGTTACAATTAATATTCACTTTGTCTACAGTCTGAGGGACTGTCAAAGACAGTCCCTTAGTGTTATTTGTTTATTTACAATCGCGAGTAAGCCATAATAAGGCAGTAGTTGATGCTACCATATGTAACACCAAACCAATTACTACAAATTTCATTATTTATCACTTCTTTCTATACGTATATTACTCTAGTCTTATTGAAAGTGTTAATTTTATCTGTCAGCTTGTTTTTTGTTTTCATAAACTCATCTCTGCTTATCTTGAAATAGCTCATGATCTCATCATCCGAATACCCTGCACTTAAAAATACTTCAAGTTCTGTTATGGACAGGTTATTCTTCATTGCTGATTCCAATTCTTTTTTACCACTCATATTATGCTTCTCCATCTTCTTCATAATCTTCTAAAATGAATTTATTTTTAGATATTTGCTTAACTACCTTTGTTTCTGCATTTAATAACCCATAGTACATGTCTAACTCTGTATTTATTACTATTTTTTTGAATGTATGGGCTACTTGATTTAAGAATTTAATTAAGTACGCCGTTTCTTTACGTGTCAAACCGAATTCTGGAACGTCTAAGTATAATTCATCTCCGAACTTACAAATAAGTGTAAGTATATCTACGAAAGCCTTGCTTAGATGCATTTTAGGTGTATTAATCATTAAATACTCAATCTCTAAATAAACATCCTCTGTATCAAAGAGTTTCTTTAATATTGCAATTCTTTCAGCTTTATAGCTTCTATTGTTTAGATAATCCGTATACCAAAGATTACACGTGATATTATCATTCTCTCTCACTGCTTCTTTGGCTATGTAATTTAAGTAATCATGTTTTTCCATTAAATTTGAACCAAATATTACTGTTATCATAATCATTTCCTGCCTTTCTAAAAGGATTTTAACGCTGATTTTAGTTTTTTCATCTATCTCCTTGTCTGCTTTTTTGCTTCTTGCTCGGCTATATACTTTTCTAATTCATTCTTTTTTCTCCAAAGGGTGGCTCTGCTGATATCATTTAATTTCATAATTTCATTATCGGTATATTTAAGTTCTATGTATAATTGAAGTTCCTCTACTGTAAGCTTCTCCTTTTTCACCTTTAATCCATTTTTAACAAGAGCATTCTGCCTTTTATTTGGATTTTCATAAGCTTCTTTTAATGCTTTATCCGATACCTGAATTCTATCTTTTAAAGATGCATTTTCTTTTCTTAACCTTGCCACCTCATCTGTTAATATAGCAAAAACACTAAACAATAAACTTATCAAATCAGATGCATTCAAATTTGTATTAATAGCTATCTCTGCTGGGTCTATTGAACCATCATTCTTAATTTTTTCTTTGTAATTATTTAATACTCTTATATAATGTTCTCTATTCATACTTTTCTAATCTCTCCATTTTAAATTTCATTTTGAAGACAGAAGGAGGATGCACCATTTTTCCATCCCCCTGTCTCCATTTATAAGGAATCCATGAACGTCTATTAACACTCAATTACTATATTTAACAAGTTATTGTCATCTGCTAGATTTAATACCTCTGCTCGTCCACTTAAAATCATTGGTCTGAGTGGCTGTCCTGATTTATTCTTAATTACTACGCCTTCTTTTCCATTGGAAAGCTTCACTTTGGTTCCGATTGGGTAAGGTGATACGAAATTAGACAATGCTCTTACGCATTCCTTATCAAACCTACCATCTCCATAAAGTTTCTCAAGGGCATCTTTTTGTGTCATTAAGGTATTGGTATTAAATGGATTGTAATTTACCATATTATCAAATGCTGATGCTAAACCTACAATCTTTGCAGCTAACTGAATTTTGTCTCCCAGAAGTTTCTTAGGATATCCACTTCCATCCTCATGTTCGTGGTGTTGCCATATTGCATATATAGTTGCCAAAGGGAAATTATGGTGCTGTGCCAATGCTTTTCCATAATCTGTATGTCTTCTTATTTCTTTAAGCTCATCTTTGGAAGGATTTAGTTTATTTACCAAATTCCAATCTACAAATAATTTTCCGATGTCATGATATAAACCACCCAAACCTATTTCATATACCAGCTGTCTATCTAATCCCATTTTAATTGCCATTCCGATGCTTAATAGACATGTATTTAAGCTATGATAGCTTAACCAAGTGTTAAAGGTTCTTGTGTCTTCTGTTTCAAATAAGAGTTTTCCCTGTTCCTCATACTCAAAGAAGAGTTTTACAAATTCTTCCACTTTTTCTTCCAAATCTTTTCTGTATGTATAAAACATAGGACAGTTCTTATCTTTGATTACATTGGTCTTATGAATAATTTTCTTAGCAAGGTCTACTACATAGAATGATTCAATATCACTAATTAATGGTTCTGGTATTGAAATTGGAAGTCTCTTATCACAGAATTCATTTTCAATATAAACACCTTTAAAGCCCTGCTGTTTTATTGCACGAATACTAGCACCTGTTAAACAGTTTCCTGCACGAAGCAATATTCTGTCTTTATCTGTATAGAGGGTTCTTGCCAGCTTGTCTCCCTCTTTCATGTCTTTACATCTGATGTATTCAACTATCATAATCATTTCCTGCCTTTCAATTCTTTTTACAGTGTTCCGGATAATTCTCCAAAAGAATCTACCCAATACTTCACATTCCCTTTTATCATCTGCTGTATTTGTTCATCTGTTAATGTTCCATCCTCTTCATGTGCCTTATAGGCTATTAAGAAATTGCTATATTTCAGCCAGAAGACCGTTTTGGTTGCCCCATAAACGGTCTTATATGTTTCAATCTCAATTGTGAAGTCTCTTAATTCATGGGTAACTTCTACCTGACGCACTTCAACTTTTGTTATCTGTCCAATTTTATCTCTACTGACTGCCACTAGCTGTTATCTCCTTTCCACTACGATTCTTGAGTATTCTTTTTTACCATTTCCGTCTAAATCTAATTCAATTCTGTAATATTTAGTTATAATAACGTGTTTATGTTTTAAAAGTTTTGACCTAACTTTTAATAATTCATCTCCCAATTTTTCACAATAGAAGCAGTAGAATAACACTACTAATGGGTCCACTAAGCTTCCTTTGCCTTCAAATTTTCTAAGCAGTTTGTTATTGCCAATTTCTTGGTCTGGATATTCTTCATAGACATCCGGATCATCAGAATAAACCTTTTCAACCTTAATAGGCTGAAGCTGTGCATTTACAAGGTTTGGGAAAAATTCATCACGTTTAGACTGATTACATCCTACTTTAGTAATCCAAGTTGCTGACTCAAATATGTCAGTTACTGTAGGTGGTACAAAATTACCGCTTATACCAAATGCACCTAAGGTACTTTGGGTTTTTCTTACATTAGAAAAATATGATTTTCCAATGTTTAATAATTTTTCCTGCTGCTTAGTTACTTCTATACCCTCAGAAAGGAAGTTATTTACTTCATCAGCCCATTTTGCTTTTTTCTGTTCTTCTGTCATCACTGCTGCCTGTGCCTGTTTCTTTGCTATCACCCTGTTTTGTATGCCCTGACTGTGAAATGCTGATCCATATCCGTTTCTTGTACCTTTTGTTGTTGTTGCCATAATGTTTACCTACCTTTCATACTGCTCGCTTGGTTTTGAAAACCAAATTTTAATTTTTAATATTTATACATACATATAATTCATAGGCATCTTTTCAAGTCGATTACTGAAATCCAAATGTATACTATGGTTTCACCTACTGTTATGCTCTGGTAAATCAAGTTAAAATAAACAATAAAAAAGACACGATTTTCAAAAATCATGTCTCTTAAATGGGTATATTGTATTTTATTTTCGTGGAATAAGCTCTGGTGGGTTGGGAAAATCTTCTAATTCATAATCTTCAAAATATAGAGGACTAATATAGTGCAGAACTTCATCTTCTTCTGCATGGTCAATATCTCTTATATAATCATTCATCTTAACTACTGCTATTACTCCTGGGATTGTATCATTCATATCACTTAAATTCACAAACAAGTCTTTCTGATTTTCAAATAGCTGCTCAACCGGTTTTAACAACTGTTTGTATGAAAATGGTAATGAATTAAGCTCAATATTGAAAATACTAAGTACCTCTTCTTCATTCCATAGTTTGTAGAATATTATCTTTCCACTCTTATTCATCCAAAATGTAGATAATAAATTTTTACTATCATCCTCTATATGCACCTTGGTATAATCTGTTTCACCATAGGTCTTGAAACTCTTTAGTAAAGTTTGAAAATCTCTAAATGCTATATTACTTCCATCCATTTGAAGCCAGAATTTACCATCTTCATTACGAATATATGACTTAAATATATTCAATTCACAGATAAGTTCCAATGCTTTTCCTTTAACCTTCTCATCTTTATGAAAAGAATATCTATTGTAAGCTTCTTCTTTTATCTTGATATCCTTAAAACAGTGTCTGACTATTGTTAGTTCCTCTAAGGGTGTAAGTTTTATATCATTCTCAATGAAGTAACTTTTTACTGTCATTGACGGAATCATATTGATTAATTTAATTCTATCCATGCTGTCTCATCCTTTCTGCTGCCAAACTATATATCTGAAAAGGGAGGATATAAGATCGGAGACACTAATTGTATCTTTCAAGGTAGGTCGGTATGTGGTGTATGTCGATACAATTAACGGTGAAATATCTTATATTTAAACTGAGGAAGTTGGTGTGGCCCCAGTGCCTCCTCCCTGATCATTCTGTCAAAATTCTAAAAAAATTTTAATATCATTTAAATTGGATGCTATTTTCATGGTTAGTTAAGAATAATCATACTGTCTGCTTATTCTTATATACTCTCAACTTTTTATCTAAATTGTGTGATTTTACATAAATTATGTTAGAAAATAAACTATATGAAGATATGAATTTTAAATGTTAAAATATATGGTTTCTGCAAAGTGAGCTGACCTTCTGCTTTTTAATTTTTCCTTAGTGTAAGGTCATTTTTTCATTTAGTTGCATTGAATATGTGAGATTTTCTTAAAATTGTTTTTCACATATTTTTGATTTTTTGCCACTGCATAGTAGCTTTAATCTATTATGTATAGTGAGCTGTATAATTTCTTGTTTGTTTCATTTAGTAGGGTAAGAAATGAGATTTTTTCTTGATTTGACTTTTCAATTATTTTTGAGATTTTAGTACTGAATAGTGAGTCAGAAATTTGTATAAGGATATGGTAATTGTATAACTACTGGAAGAATATGATATTTTATTCAAAACATGCTATGGTAATTTTAATTATCGGGCATTCACTAAGGAAATCTTCATGCGTAACATACTTAGGTTAAATGTGTAACTGACATTGGTAATATGGTTGGTAAAACTAAACTATATGAATTTGTCCTTTGATTTTATGGTATTTTAATCTTTTGTTCCGGCATATCATACTTAGTATATATGCGTAACCTATATTGGTAATATGGTTGGTAAAATTAAACTAATCTCTGTTTTTAAAGGCTTATACTCTCTTACATGCTCTTATTTTTCATCTTAGATTCTGATTTTCAGATGTTTGAAATGGGTTTTTCACTATAATAAAATACTCAGATAGGTTTTGAAATCTTTAGAAATGCTGTGAAACCCCCACTGCTCGCTGAAATGTATGAAAATTTTTCTTTGATGTATGGTGGTTGAAAATCATACTGCTTAGGGTGTTTTTATATGTCGTTTTTACCTTTAATTCCCATTGGAATTTTTGAAGATAGGTATGTGAGGTGATTTTAGGTAATGGTAAAAATTAGAAATGAATAGCTGTTTTTGAGGATATGGGTGGTTGGATAGGCACAAAAAGGTTATTTTTATATGTCTGAAAATATAAATAAACAGGTTCATTATGGTTTTGTATAAACTTAGATATAAAATCCCAGGACTTCCTGCTACTTTCTTTGCTTTCCTCTTCTTATCTTATGTGGAAATGGCAAAAAGAAAAGCCACCGGCTTTTTATTTGCTGGTGGCTCTTTCTGCCTCGGCTTTTATTGCTGGTGGCTCTCTGCTCTGGCTCTCTGCTTATGGTTAGATTCTCTCGTAAACAAATCCAACCTCTGCGTTATCTTCAATTTTCTTGGTGTACAAATGTAAATCCTCTGCTGAAACACCTACAAGTGAGAATTCTAACTCAATATTCACCTGTTCCATGATTTCTGGCTCATTTTCATCATCTGTTTCAAATGGCTTTGGTATAAAATGGAACTGGAATTTACTAATATCGGTAATGAATCCTAACATATCATGTAAGTTATCAACTAAACCTAATTCCTCTTCTGATTCTCCAGCTCTCAAACCACTTGTACTGCATTCTACCCTTTTCTTCAGGTGTGGTGGCAAGTTATCTAAGAATTCTCTCATGTTTGTTTCTTCATCGTACATGTATTCATAATTACTTGTCCCCAGTTCATGGTTTACATATTGTCTAGTCATATTTGCTTCTGTGTCCAGAAGATTTAAGATTTCTTCAAGTTTCTCTCTTGTAGAAATATAACTTGTTTTTTCCTTAAACTCTAAGTATCTTTCAAGTATTTCTGCACTTTCAAAGAGCTCTGGTTTAAGTTTGATTGTCATAAGCACATCAGAAAAGTAGTTAATATCCTGCAATGATATAACTATTTCATCTGGCAACTTTTTCAAGTCCCTACGGAAGATATTAAGGTTATCTTTTACATTCTCAAAGCCATTGATGTAGATTTTTTTACATGTACTTTCATTGTCACGTGTAATTACTAATTCTACCTGCTCATCAAAGTTCTTATTTTCAATTTTGAAATTTGCCTTCAATGCTGGAATTAAAGGGTTTTCAAATTCTGAGGTGTATGGTCCGAATGTTCCGATAAACTGTCCTACTCTTTTATTGACTGGGTCTACACAGTGATCAATATAGAATTGAATCCTGCAATAAACTCTTTCAGTTCCATCAGGCTCTGCTGGGTCTTTTCGGATGTTTACTACTTTCATAAAGTTATGAAGGTCGCCTTTTGTAAGTTTCTTCCATGAAGGAACTACTATATTTCTGTGGTCTCTTCCTTCATCTTCTTGGAAACAATCCAAAAATTCTCTGTTCAAACGTTCTCTTTCAAAGTATGAGCATGGAATTGTTTTGGTCTCAATGCTGTGAAGAGGTACATTGGACTTTTTAAGGTCATCTAAGCTGAATTGATATGCTTTAATATCTCCGGGTTCATCAAAGATGTAGTCGGTTACTGATTCTCTCCAACCTGTCCAGTTGATTTTCTTGGATTGAAGATTAATATTTTTTACCAAGCTATCAATCATAAATACTCTGATTTTGTAAGGAATAAATGCATCTTTAAACATCCTCATTATGCTGAGGATTGTCTTGAAAGCTGGCTTAAACTCATCTTTTACTTCAAATTCAACTTCTACATACTGATTCACTATATTCTGATTCATTAAGCACTGTGGGTATGGAAGTTGTGGTAAAGGACATGTACCAAAGCCATATCTCTGCTCTTCGGTGTCGTCATCATCGTCATCAAAGCTGTCGTCCATGTAACCATACTCATCTTCTTCTGTCTTGTCATCATCTGCAAAGATGTCGTCTTCGTCATCATCTGCAAAGATGTCGTCTTCGTCTCCACTATCCTCTTCTGTGTCGTCTAGTTCTGTCTCTTTGGTAGGGAAAATGTCACTCATGTAACGTTCAGGATAAATAATAGCTTCTTTTCCACCCTCTTTAGTGTCTTCCTCTGGAATTTGTTCTGCTGAACGTGGTTTTAACATGTCCTTGATTTTTTCTTTCTGCTCCATTGACTGCTCTCCTTTCAATATTCAATTTTCAAGTTTCTTTTTAGGTTTCTATTCTAACGCGGACTATTAGAATTTTTAAAACAGGTTATTTATTTTATTAAAATTATGCAATTCTGTTAAAATCTTTATTAAAACTTTGTTTCAAAGGGATGTAACCCACATCCTCTATTTAGTCCAAATGAATGTTCTAAACTACATTTAGTATTGTTGGTGTTAGTTTGTTATGTAGTTGTTGTGGAGTGAATTGTTCTACAGCCACTCTTAGATGTTTGAATATCTTCTTGGAAATCTGATAAGAAGCATTTACATCTGCGTTCAGTTTGATTCCGTTGTTTGAAATGAACAGACCTCTGTGTTTTCTACGGGATTTATTGTAGAATTCTTTGGTTGGCTGTTCATTATCTAATAAGCTGGTGCCGGAGGTGTAAGATTCCTCTGTGTGATAAACTAGTATTCCTTGTTCCTGGGCTTTGTAAGTTAGTAAATCAATGTATCTGGAATATGGAATCTGTATGAAAGTTTGATTTACTTTCTTGGAGAGTTTTGAGTTTTGTTTCCAATCTTTGTTTTTACCGATTACGAGATACTTTACATTGTTAGATACTAAGTAGTCGACTGTCTTTTTTGATGCTTGATGCATAAAATTATGCATGAAGTTGTTTCTCTTTTGATGCAAACTTAAGATTCTCTTTGTAGAGTATAAACCATTTTTTGTCATCGCTTCTGATTTAAGATGAGCAAGTTTTTTGTTGAAGTATTTGTTGTAGGACTTTAGACCTTTACCATTAATGATTAAGGGTTTGGAAGCGTCATTCCAAACGGTTATGGTTGCGAAGTTATCTATGCCTAAATCTATACCTGCTATGAAAACTGCTTCTTTGGAATCAGGTATGTTGACTTCTTTAATGCCTGTTACGTTGATTACGTAGGTATTGTTTCTTGGAACTATTTGTACTTGTTGAAGTTCTGATAAGTTAGTTTTCATGGTGAAGCCTTCCATTATTTTGTGAAAATGAATTTTACCTTCTTTGATTCTGCAAGCCCTGTATGTAAATGTTACTGGGAACCTTCCTTTGACTTTGTCTTTGTATTTTGGAAGTTTTGGCTTGGCTGTAAAAGCTTCTGGTTTGTTGTAGTAAGACTTTGTTGAACTTATAAATGAATTACAGTTGGTAGTTACTGTTCTTACTACTTGTTGACCTAATGCGTTAGGAAGTTCCTTGTAGCCTTCAGTGTCTTTTACTATATGATAGAGGTCATTGTAATTAATGAATTTCTTATACTGGAAATAAATCTGTCTCTGTTCGTATAAACAGATATTGTAGATATTCTTTGCTTTAAAGCAGAGTTCATCTAACTTTTTGTATAATGGATTTGACTTTCTGACTATTGTTTGTTCTGTACGATATACATAGGTTGTTGTCATGTCTGTTTCACCTCACTTTCATAAGAAAATTTAAAATAAATACATCTACTTATGAAAAAAGGCTTGTTTTATGGCCTTTTAATAAAAAATTGAAGGTTATTTAGTATTTTTAATATGATTTTGAACTATATTTCAGTTACTGAAAATACAAAAAAAAAGAAAGCCACTACCTCAATGGCACTGGCTCTCTGCTAGGGTTTACAGTTCTTTGTACATATATTTGATGTCTGCGGTATTTGGTTTAATTGACTTCAAGTGGTATCTGATGTCTTCCAGATTGGTTCCTACGAGGGTAAACTTTAATTGAATATAAGCTCTTGTATCTTCTTTTCTGTCATCACTCTCAAAACGGAATCTCATTACTTCAATATCCTCAATGTAATTTAACATCTCGTGAAGACTTGAATACAAACATAATGCTCTTTCCTCTGTCTCATCTTTTCTATCCAATGGATAAACATCTTTTACTAATTTCTTAAGATGATGTGGTAAAGTATCTGCAAAAGCAAGCATTTCTTTCTCATCATCACTCATAAATTCATATCGGTTTATGCTTCCGCCCAAATGATCTCTGATATATTGTTTACTTACACTGGATTCCATTTTAAATAGGTCAAAAATTTCCATTAGCATATCTCTTGTTGACACGTATCCAGAGTTTTTCTTGAATTTTATGTAATTTGCTAATAATTCCAAACTCTTATTCAACTCTGGTTTTAATTCAATTGATAAGTCTAACAGACATTTTTTATTGATATCCTGCAATGATATAATAATTTCATCTGGTAATTTTTCTAGTTCCCTACGGAAAATACTAATGTTATCTTTCACATCTTCAAAGCCATTGATGTAAAGCTTGTCTGTTGTAATTCCATTATCACGTGTGATTACTAATTCTACCTGCTCATCCGTACTATCATCTCCAATCAAGAATTTTGCTTTCAAGGCAGGGATTAATGGATTTTCGTATATCGAGGTGTATGACCCAAAGGTACCAATAAACTTTCCTACAATCATACGACTTATTCCTAATAAATGATTTGTATTAAATCTAACCGTACAATAAACCTTTTCATTTCCATCTGCCTGTACTGGATCTTTTCGGATATTAATTATCTTAAAGAAGACATAGTTACAACAATCACTGTCTGTCAATTCTTTCCATGAAGGTATGATTATATCTCTTCCATCTTTTCCTTCTTCTTCTTGGAAACAATCCAAAAATTCTCTGTTTAAGCGTTCTCTTTCAAAGTATGAAACAGGAATTACATTCTTTTCAATGCTATGAAGCGGAACTCCAGAGGTTTTAAGGTCATCTAAGGTAAACTGACAAGTTTTCTTGACTGCATTACAATCAAATATATTGTCTGTAACCGTCTCTCTCCATCCTGTCCAGTTAATTTTCTTAGAATGAAGATTAATGTTTTTTACCAATCCATCAATGATAAATACTCTTTCTTTGTATGGTATGAAATCATCTTTAAACATTTTCATTATGCTTAAGATTGTTTTGAAAGCTGGTTTGAATTCATCTTTTACCTCAAATTCCACTGTTACATATTGATTCACTATAGGCTTATTGGTTACAAGACCAAACCCAAATGGTGTTGGTATTACGTCATCATCATCGTCATGGAAGTCATCTTCAAATTCAACATCATCATCTTCGTCTGATTCAACTGTTACCCCACAAAAGCAGTATTCTTCTGAGTCGTCATCAGCTGGATCATTATCGTCTTCGTCTGATTCATCACTAATATTAAACAAATCATACTCTTTTACATCATTTGTATCAGAAAAGATGTCTTCCTCCCCATCCTCTTCCAGCTCGTCATCTGCAAAAATGTCATCATCCTCTGGGATTTCTTCTGCAGGGTTGATTGTTGAATGTGGACTCAAAAGGTCCTCTACATTGATTCGTTTACTCATAAACTGCACTCTCTCCTTTCAATATTAAATTTTCAAGCTTCTTTTTAGGAATTCATTCTAACGCTGAATGATTTTGAATATAAGCATGAAATTTTGAACTAAAACTAAATCTATTATCTCCTAAAAGGAGTGCCTTTTTTACGGTCTGCTATTGAAATTATAGAGGAAATAAGAATTGTTAGAGGTGATTGAACATGAGTATAAAATGTTTGGAATATTTATTGGAGGATATAAAAAAAGGATAGGTAGGGGTGTTGAATGAATTTTTCCCCTGCTTTCCTTCTCCTTAAACAAAAACACCGACTTCTCTTGAAAGCCGGTGCTTGTTTTTTTATGGTTTGATTTCTTCTAACTGTAAGTCTTCGCCTTGTATTAACTTGTTAAATCCACTTGTAATAAACTCTTCTTTGATTTCTCTGATGAATTTAGTGTCTTCTCTTAGGCGTTTCAATAAAATAATTAAGCCACCCCAGTCAAGTTTACGCAACTGAGAAATGTCTCCTGTGACACCTGTTTTGATTCCTGTATACAACACATTACTTCCTGTGGCTATGGTATTGGAATAAAGCAAGATTTTTCTTGTCTTGACTTCATATAATTCTTCAGAAACTCCATCTCTCATATCATGGGTTAGTTTGTGAAGTACTGAAATTATATTATTGATTAAATCGGCTACTAAGGCTGATGTACCTACTTTTGCAATGTCTCCCCATCCAATTTTTTCTGTAAGCTCTTCTACCTTACTATTGCTCATCACCAAATTAGCTCCCGGAATTTGAATACCACAAGGGGTATACATGTCAGTTCCTATATGTATTACCTGTTTAATTATTGATGCTACCAATGCTTCAGGTTCTTCTAAACTTCTATCCAGTGTCTTTTTCATCATATAGGCTGTCGAAGCTGGTGTACCAATCATAGGGTGACTGTAATTATCCGTGTAAATAACATGTTTGGTTTGTAAAATATCCATATCTAAAATAGATAAGGTTTCATTATTACCTACGAATGTAATTGTATTTGTCATGATATTAGCGGTTCCAACTACTAAACCAATAATTGGGTCATGTCCTAAAGTTGCAAATCTATGATTCGCTCCCTTAAAATTATCAATCTTCTTATCAAGTATGAAGTCTGATATATCAAAACTCCAATTTAAAGGTTTTTTAGCCTTATTTAGAATATCTCCTGTCAAGGAAGTCGTTGCATCATAAGGCACTGTTTTTTTAGAAATTATATGTTCTGTGGATGCATAGTAAGGTTTATCCACTACACTACCATCTGGATTAATATTTCCTAAAATTTCATCTTCAACATCATGTAACCATTTTTCACGTTTCCCTTTATTTGCCTCTTCTATCTCTGTTAATAAGTTAGCTACAAAAATACGCATTAACTGTAGTCCAGTAGCTGCAAAGAGGAATTCTATATCTTTCTTATCTAAACCGGTTACTGATTCGAATTCTCTATCTAAGTCATCTAAAATCTGAGGGGTGTTATGGGCTACTTCTGCTACTCTCAAGGATTCATTGGCAATTTTATCCATATTTCTTGAAATGGTTTCACTGTTTTCACTCAGCTTTTTACGTCTGGCTTGTAATTCTTCTAAGTTCATCTTTTATGTCTCCTTTCTATAAGAATGTTCTGCATGATTAAACTAATCTTCATACTCAGATTCTACGTCTATATCTTCTTTATATTTTGGTTCTACCATCTTTTGTTCTGCCTGAGGTTCTGGCTTCATAGCTTTTAATTTTTCATATTCAGCAATAATTTCACTGGCTGTCACTTTTCCTTCAATCTCTTTGATATATTCCTCATATGCTTTCATCAATTCTTGATATTCTTTAATCTGTTCTTTAAAAACCGCTCCCTGTTTAAAGAATTCATCTGCCTGCTTACGGAATTTTTGTTCAAATTCTCTTGATGCTTGGGCATAACCTGCTTTGATTCCATCTAACTTACCTTTGGCTTTGTCTTCAAGCCATCTCTTATAGAAATCTTCTACTGCTAACCAACCCATTACTTCTGTAATACCAGCCGCTGTAGTGGCATTAATTGCATTTCCTAAACCTGGTATCCATCCTACTAAAAATTGGGATAATGCTCTACCTGCAAGTGAAGCTCCATAGTTCAGTACCAAACCTTTAGCTCCTGACTCTGTTATATTAATTTCAAACACTGCTCCAAGTCCAACTATCATTCCTATCTGAATTGGAAGAAGCACCGCATTATCTGAACCTGGTATCTGGGCTAAACCACTAGCCGCTCCTGCTGCAGCTGCTGAAGCTCCATGAATTATACCATGACATTTAGCTAACATGTCTTCTGGTATATCTATTGGTTTTACTTGTCCGTTTGATTTTAAAGTGTTTTGTCCATATTTTTTATCGATGTATAACATTCTGGATATAACATCATACATACCCATACCAAACTCATTAGCTGAAAAACGTTTCTCCTCTTTTATTTTGGTCTTCATTCTAATATAAACACCATCTTTTTCTCTAAAAAAGATGCTTTCAATGTCTTTGTAGTTATAATAGTCTGCCTTCAATACACCCATTTTGTAGTAGTATCCGTCTGTGGTAAACACATATCCAGCACTAGCTGTTCTCAATAAACTTTCATCAATGAAAGCCACTACGTCATTAATTGGAATATTGATATCAAAATTTTTAATTAACTTTTTCTTTATATCCTCTGGAATGTTTGGTGCATAATAAAGTTTGTCATTTCTTGATTGCAATTTCTTTTCATTCTTTTTAATTCCTTCCAACATTTCCTTCATCTCTTGTGTTAAGTTCATAGTGTTTTCCCCCTTTTAGTAATTGAACTGATAAACTAAATAACTGAATTATTGCAAATGATAATACTAGTATTGAACTTAAAATAAATTTATTTAAGGCTGGATTTATGTCTATTGACACTTCTGGCCCGCATATCCTTCTTAAATATAAACAGATAATGGATATCAAGCCTGCACTTAAATAATTCACTAAAAATAAAATTGTTTGAAATATCTCTTTATTGCATATGGTTCTCTTACTCTGATTCCATACTATGTAAATCTGCAATATCATCTGTATTAATAATATTACTAAAACCAACTCTGCACAACATAATAATCCTTTATTCGTATGAAAAATATGTGTGGTATTTAGATATTGTATGGTTTTGAGATATATGATTATAAAAATAAATTGTAAGGTTATTGTTGGGTTTATATGGTTGGTTTTAGGTTTTATAGGGTCGGTTATGTTTGAATTATGGGTGCACATACCTCTGATATTTCCTCCTTTCATCTTGAGGTTATCATAGGTTATGTACCATAAAATGGACTCTGAAAGATTAGATTAAGGATTGGATTAAGGAAATGTTAGAAATGTTTGGGTTGTATAATAAACTAATTCTGTGTGTTTACACCTTATTCTACTGCTTATTATCACAGAAAAAATGGAACGCCGGATGACGTTCCATTTTATTTTAAGATTAATTGATCCTGTATCCTGCCAATTCCGGATTAGAAGGTGCGCTGTAGTCGATGTTGGTGCGATGCTCGGTGTCTTTACCGGTTGTGTACATTTCTTCTACTGCAGCCTGTTGCTCAGGATTAAGTTGTTGCTGGGTATAGCTGCCAGCGTTGCTACTAGAGCTGCTGGTACTACCAGATCCCATTATTCCGTTCTTAAGTACATCTATTGCTTCATCATACTCTTCTTGGGAAATTAAACCTAAATCAAGTAATTCCTTCATTTCATTTGCTGTTTCCAGTTCATCTTCTGTAAGACCGGAAAGGTCTGCGGACTGTTCTACAGTTGTTGCTGATGCATTGTCTTCTGCTTTTACGTCAAGTTCATCTTCGGAAAGCTGAACATCTGTACCCTGGGAATCAGAAGTAGATTCAGTTGTAGAAGTAGATATTTCTTCCTGTACTGTATCTTCTACAGTGGATGTCTCTGGGACTGGTTTATCTTCTTTATTACATGCAGTAAGAGTAAAAGATAAACTCAAAATTAGCGTTAATAATAAAATTCTATGTTTCATTGGTATAAGTTCCTTTTCTTTTGATTGACAATATTATGCAATGAAATGAGAGGATATGCAAGGGAGGAAATAAACTTATCTTTGTTTGTTCTCCGAGTTCTGCTCTTTCTTATTTGTTCTGCTTAGCTTCTAACTCCTTGATTCTTCTATAGAAGTCAGGATGTCTTTCTTGTAATGGTCTGTTATCTACCTCAGACTCAGGTAATTCTAACCGGTTATCCTCTATGAACTGACTAAACAATTTTTGCATTTCTTGTCTGTTTCTTGCAATCACTCCGTAATTTATGTAATTAATCTCTTTAATAAACTTAAACTTATAAAGATGAAAATAGTCAGCTTTGATTGTTATGTTACTTTTTACTGCTATCTGCTCTACAAAATCATTGCAATTATCCCCAAATCTTGCTTGAAAAACTACATTTGGATATTTATACATCAGTATTAATGTTTTACAACTTGTAGATAATTCTTTATGAGAATGAACATCACCTGTTATACTGTTTTTAAAACAAATTCCTGTCGATTTTTTCAAATCTATATGGTCTATCTCTTTAAGTATCTGCTTAATAAATTCATCTGCAAACCATTCTTCTTGGTATTCTTCATCAAATAAGCCATCATTATAATCTACATACTTACTGCTCTTTAAAAATTCTTCACTGTTTTTATCACCTAAAATTATAGTTAACATTTTGATTTTACCTGCTCTTTCCTTTTTTTTCTTTAATCATACATCTGTTCATTTTGAAATTTTATTTTGAAATTTTTCACCGATTGAATTTACATTTATATATTTTATATGTTAGAAATACAGTCTATTATCAATTAATCATATGTATGTAGTGGTATCTCGACTGATACTGTGTTTTAAACAAATATATTGAAAAGTAAATAAATTTCAGTCACATGTTATGGTTGGATTCTAACCAGCCGTTCCACTTTAATACACTAAGTTATTACGCTGACAGAAATCGACCTTGAAATTTCCATTTTTACCCCCTACCCTACCAAATACACCAGAACCACTCTAAAATCCCGTTTTACCCCCTTTAAATTGATTTGGACACTATCTGAACAATCCACACTCACCCAGACAATTTTTACTAATTTGGATTTCAAAACAAAAAAATTCCTTACCAAGTCTAAACAACTTAATAAGGAATTTTGATTGAATTATTTGTTTTCGATGAATTCTATATCGCAGTCGCAGCTTATTAACTGTTCTCCGCAGACTGGACATGTTTCTGCATCACAGTTTATATGGTGGTAGTGACCAATTGATGTATGACAGTCGTGGCAACGTTCATCTATATCCAAGGGATCCTCACCAAACTTAATTCTTTTATATATTTTTCCATTGCTCTTTATTTCAGAGCAGGTGCAACCATCGGCTTTTAACATGCGTTGACCACATAATTCACAGATTACACCGCCTTCAGCAATGATTTCTTTAATTGATTTTTCCATGTCAATATCCTCCTTAAAAATATAATAAACGGATTTTTGTTAGGCTAAAATCTTGTTTTTATAAGTAATCTTTTCCTCATCCTCTGTAATTTCGATGAAATCCTGAATACCAGCGATTCTAATTGCCTCATTTATAATATCTAGAACATTCTGAGGTTTGAAAATAATTTCTCTCTTTGGTATATCATCACTAAATACAGCAGACATATCTAGTCCAGCTGTTACTTTTTCTTCTTGTTCTGCTACTTTCACATATATAAAAATTTCATTTTTAAACATTTCCAAGCTTAATGGCAGTTTTGATTTTCTATATGATATTTTATCAATGTATATTACTATTTCATTATTTACGTCTTTTAAATATTCAACTATATCATCAAAAATTTCATTAATAAATGAAATTTTATTTTGATAAATTTCTTTACTTCCCAACCTCATTACAAAATACCACTTAAAAAATGAACCTATAAGCATGCTTTTAAAATCTTCATGTATATTATATAAATAATATTGTTTCGTAAAGTTTTTGTATTTATCTAAAATTTCTTCTGCAATGGGACAATCACATTCGTTATATATTGCTTCAATTAGGCTTATAATAAAATTTATATATTCATCATTATTATCAAAGGCTTCCTCATGTACTGAAAAATCTGTTAATATTGAATGTTTTAAAGCTAATAATAATTCTCTTTTATCAGCACTATATGTAATTTCCTCTATATCATCATTGTAGAAACTACTATTTAACTGTAACTTACCAATCTTAGAATCAGATTTTATTGCTTCTTCACATATCTCATTTAGTTCCTCCATATCACACTCTGTTTGTTTTTGATATTCACGCAGGGAATTTGGAATTTTAGCACGTTCTAATAAATATTCTAATTTATCTCCATATCTTTCAATATAAATATAACTTTCGAGTGCCATTTTACGAATAGAACTGTATAAACTTTCATAATAAAATTTTATAACAGAATTTTCCTGCATTGCTTCTTCTATATCTACATATCTATTCTCTTTAACATAATCAAACCATTCCTGTAGTGTCATAAAAAATCCCCTTTGCTCTGATAAACTAATTATAGCAAAGGGGGATTGTCTGTACAAATTAAATTGTCTGAAATTAAATTATTTCAACTTGGTTTGTTTCACGATTATAGAAATAGAGATTATCGGAAAGAATCTCTTCTTCGGCTACTTGGGTACGATTTACTTCATGAATCATATATTTCAAGTCTGAAGCATTTCTTCCACTCTCTTTTACAGGTATAAAAATCAGTTCATGTATCGAACTGGGGATTATGTATAAGTCATCTTCCACTTGATTTGAAAAATCTTTTAATAATGCATCATATAGTAATACTGCTGCACCATATACTCTAGAAGTATTAGTAACTCCAAACATTGGCAAATATGGTGTCTTTATGTCTGGTACTCTTAATTTCAATTCTTCTAATTTCATTTTTACAAAATTTATTAGATTAAAAATAGAAGCCGGTTCTTGATTAATAGTGTTTTCCGTAGCAATTTCATCTAATTCATCAATATTAATACCCCAAAATTTCATATGTTCCGTGGTAATAGTGATTGTTCCTTTACAACCATCTATGCTATCAACCTCTGCAAAGTAAATCTTGGATAAATCCAAAAATTTCTTATGTGGCATCTGCAACAATCTTTCACTGTTCTTTTTTGTATTTACCAGTTTGAATCTTAGCTTGTCTTTGACTCTTTCATAGTCTGTAAAGCTGGAAACATCAAAATCACTGTCTAATTGATACTTTTCATCAATCTCAATAATCTTATCCAAGATCTCTTCAATGGTTTCTCCTGCATTGAATTGGTCAAAATATTGCTCAGCATAAGTTGTAGGTGCTACATTTCTTCCTTCTCTCATAATGGTTATGGATGTTAACTTAACTCCATTATTCTTTTGGGTAGGTTGAATCCTCACTTCACAACCGGTAATTTCCTCAAGTCTTTGCTTGAGATGTTCTGTAAATCTTTCTAGGGTCATCATTTTTCTCTCCTTTTCTTTTATTAAATTGGAGGGTGATGGTACCAGAATCTAAATAATATTTTTAGTTTGTTTTTTATAAAAAATGGTATGAAGACATGAAAAAAGCACTGACTTTATGCCAGTGCTTTTGCTATTAAATAATTTCAACGTATTCACCTATGATGTTGATTGCGTGTTTGTAACTTAAGGCTTCGCCTGACCAGATTCGATTGACAAGTTCTTCTGCTTCGTCTCTGAAACCATGACTTCTAAGTGTATTGGCTGCTATGGAAACTAAGTTGAAAATGTTTCCGTTTTCTCCAATTAGTCTGCATTTGGGTTTTTCTGCAAAAATATCCATGTCTAAATACCTCCATCTTCTTTACAAATATTAAAATAACTACAGGTAGGACAAAAGCATCTACATTGCTTTGTATTTGTTAATAAATTAGTGAACCAATAAACTATCTTTTTCATTCGTAAAATCTCCTAAATGTTAGAAAAAATAGGCACTTATGAGAACCATAAGTACCTATTTTATTTTGACTTTTACTCATATCTGTTACATGTGATTCGGAATATTGGCATGTTTAATACGAATTAGCTTATGCTATCACTACCCTCTTTTCCGATGCAAATTTGTAATAAAAAGTCTACATCTAAACCTTTTATGAATTGAATTGTGAACTTTAGGACAAAAATAAAAATCATCTGCAAGTAATTTCAAGTTGCAAGACAACTTACTGATTCTTTTTTTGGAAAGAAGCCACTAGGGTTTCCTTATTTTCTACTCACATAATTTTCATTTTTAATTTTTTTTAATTTTCCGAATCAATTGGATAGTAACGCTGGGATAACTTGGATGAAAGGATGTAAAAAATATGTGAAAAGAGGCACTACAAAATAAAATGTAATGCCTCTTTTCTAACATATTTATAAATTTTAATTAGGAGATTGCTTTAATTTTAGTGAAGGTCTTGGGTTGTTACATTGCTTACATAGAATTTCTTTGTATAGTACAAATAATCCATGTCCTTCATAAGTACTGAATTATTTTTAAACTGTCCAAGTACATTCTGCATGCCATACGCTGCTGAATAATCCTTCATTTTAAATTGTCCTACCATGTAATCACTAAATAAGTCACTGGTTCCATTACTTTTTACTGTTAACTTAGGGTCAAGAAGTGCCACACGCTCTCTAGGTGAATTATATGCGGTTTCTAATACTGTAGTTGATACTAAAACAGTGATTCCATCAAAACTTTCGTTGTACCATCTTCCATCTCCATTGCTCCAGCTTGCTTGTGGATCGTTTCCTTTGTTTCTCTCAATGGAATCTACTAATTTTGTAACAACTAAGGTTCTACTATTGATTGCTAAAGCTGTACCAGTTAAACTCTCAACGCCTTGATTTTTAGTTAATATTACTTGCCCATTCATCAAAATGTTTCCGCTTGTATCACTGCTAAAAGTATATTTAACTGTGTTTGTATTTCCTTCTTTTACGTCTAGGCAACCACTATCTAAAGTTCCCCTATCATTTTTAAAGTAGTATTTACTTTCTGTCGAAGCCGTTCCATCTACTGTATTTTTTAATCTACTGATGTCTGCTTCATTGTAAACTTTAATTCCTTTGAATGGGTCTGCTTCAAAGTTTTTGTTCTGCCATTGTTCCACAGAAAGGTTTTCTAATCCTGTTATTATGCTATTCACATAGGATTTATGGTATTTATTAGCTGTTTCTGCTGTAAATCCATTTACTGATTTCCATGTTTTCTCAACTTGATTTCTACCATCACCCTCAAGGATACATTGATAGGTACGTGCTATTACTTTTTGTTTGTTATTATCTTTAATACCAAGCATCATTTGTGAACCGCCCGGTAACAGCGAATTCTTTCCTACTGCCTGAATAGCTGTTGCATGTGTAGACCACTGAGAAGACATAAGTTCCATATTTTCATTACCTGTCTTTTCCCATTCAATCTCTGCGTAGTCATTTAAACTCATGCTTCTTAAATACTCACTCAAAACCAAAATTTCATTATCTTTTGTATTTAAAGTGTCATAACGCATTTTTATATAGGCATGATAACTAAAATCCAAACCGCTTTTTACCATTTTTCCTGATACTACCTTATTACCAACACTTCCTATAGTTAACATTTCAGATGTATTTATATCAGTATTCAATTTTCCACCATTTTTCAATCCTGAATAGGTTTTATACAAAATGCTAACATCTCTGGATAATGGGTTTTCTAATGATGCATTATCACTTGGTTCACATCCTTCATCACCAGATGCAGTTGTAGTTAAATCTAAACTGTCATTTACAAAATTGAAATTTACTGTTTCTGTATAATCAGCTTTCTTTCTTGTTGGTGATTTTTTATTTACTGTATTGAAATTATCCAAACTATCCAATGCTGCATTTTCATTCTTAAATTGAGCAATACTTAAAGAATCAGAACCCCTATGAAGTACAACTTTATGTTCATGCTGGCTCTCTACACTTCCTGCTCCTAAACTGTCTCTATTATCAGAATCTGTGGAATTAAAGTCTGTCCAATATTCATTTATTGCAAGATTTAAAGGAAATGCTTCTCTATTTTCATTTTTTAGTTTGAATGTCCAATCAGTATTATTTAAACCAAAACTGCAATAAGTAGTTTCTGTATGTTCTGCTGAACAAGTTTCCGGACATTCCTCACTATGTCCAACATGATGTGTATGTCCTCCACATAAATTTAAACTGTTATATTTCCAAATGAAATTGTAACCATCTAAAATTGATACACCATTATCATTTTTATTCAAAGAAACTGATCTTGTAATTTGACTTTCACCTAATTTATAATCTGCATCTATTGGTTCCTGCTCCTGTATATCTGTCTTTTCAAGAAGTACATATAAGGTCGTACTTGGATTTTTAAGATTTACAGTTGTTGGTGATAAACCTTTATCCTGCATTTGACCGGGTATTGATGATTCCCAAGTTATGGAACTTGGTGTTGAAACTGTATCAGTGATTCGCCACTCTTTTACGGAGTATTCTTTCTCATCTTCTACCCTAATATTTTGTGCTACAGAATTTAATGTAAAGCATCCGTCATCTTTATACTCTGTCTCACTTATTTGTGTCCTGTAATTCTTAACTATTATAACTTTTCCATTACTTTCCTGTGGTGCTGGATGAGGAGTATTACCTTTTGTTTCATCACAAGTGGTCTGCATCTTTTGGTCTTGGTTTGAATAAAGTTGGATTCCAAAACCTTGGTTTCCTACTGTATTTATATCTAATAAACCATCTGATGTTGGTGTGGATAAATTTAGGTTAGGCTGGTCAAATTCAACTGTCATACAACGACCTAATATATTATTATCCACTTGATTCATATAATATCCATGAGGCATTCCGTTCTCTGCGTAGAATTGAATTATATTGTAGAAAGTTCCGTAAAAACATACACCTGAATTTCCATCTGAACTATTGCTTGTATAAATATTATGGTATGCTATTGGCTCTAAAACACAGTAATGTTCCTTGGATGTGTCTTGAAATAGGTCTGCCACATCTTCCCCTAAATAAGTTGCAATTAGATTCATTATGTGCTGCTTTCCATTCTCTGCATCTGAACGCATCCATGCTTTTAAAGCTAAACCATTTCCTATAAATGTTCCCCTATGGATGAATGGTGTAGGCATTCCAGCGTCCATTATGTATATATCACTTTCAGATGTAATATTTCCTCCACCTATCCTGGTATTAGTTTTCGCCATATCGTAGTAGGGTTCTTTATAAACTAAATCTATTACTTTAGATTTCAAAGTACCATTTTCATCTACTACGTACATGCGATATCCTGATTTTGTTTCAGATGCACCACCGGAAGCTTTACTGCTCCCTCCTCCTTGTCCAGATCCACTCGCGTTATCTGCAAAGATATATAATGGGGAGGATAATAAAAATAGTAGTGTTATAAAAATGAAAAATATACGTTTTAAACTATTCATATTGTTTATCCTCCTTTTATAGTGTTGGTAAATAATTTATTCTGCTTCTTGCTTTAATTTTGTTTTGATGACAAACTGGGCAACCTGTATTATCCTTAGTTCTAAATAGCACTTGAACTTGCCACCTATGTCCTTTTTCACAAATCCAATGTGCTTTATAATGAGATCCTGGTGTTATCTCTGAGGGTTTTAATGAATTATTTTCATAATCCCATTCTTTAGTCATGTTTGAATATAAATATTCTAAACTCTTCTCATACTCTATTTTCCCTTTTGAATATTCACGTGCCAAATACTCTATTTCTTTTAAATCTAATTCATTTATGGAATGATTGAATTGATGTAGAATAAAGTCTAATATTTTTTCTACATCCACTTTTCTAGTACAAATCTTTATACTACTTTTCTCAAAATATTCTTTATTATCTTTAATCTCAATTATTTTTATGAAATGATAACCATTTTTTTCTGCTAATTCTTTTTTCATCTGGTCTCTTTCTTCTTTCCCTTCATGCCATTTTTCACCAGAATATTCTATTAATAATTTTAATTCAGGTATGTATATATCATATTCAAAGCCTCGTAAATTTTCTTCTGATTTAAACAAATGATATCTGTTTTGAGTATTTGGATATATTACTTTTATTCCCCAATATATAAATTGTTCTGGATAAGAAGTGCTAGATGTTATACAGTAAGGACATCTACTTTTACAATTAGTTCTAGATAGTATTGTTGCCTCCCATGTATGTTTTTTATCACATGTCCACTTAATCTTCTTACCACTTCCATATGCAAAATCACTAGGTGCATGCCACATACCTAATTCATCTTCATATATTCCATCACCGTTACCGAACTCATCAAGTAGCTGCTGACCCCAATTATCTCCTTGTTCAATCAATTCATTGCAATAGTCTTGTAAACTCTTATATGCCATTGAAACAAACCTCCTTAAAATGGATTTGGAGATAGATGTTAACCAACTATCTCCATTGTTATTAATTCAACCTTACATCTCCTGTATATCCGGAATCTGCACTGGCTTGTTGTAATTGTCTACCACTAAAAGCTCCCATATTGTTACTACAAACAAATCCACCTGTTCCATTTCCACTGATCTGGCTCTGCTGTCCACCGTTTCCTTGTCCACTGTTTCCTGAACTCTGGCTCTGTCCACTCTGGCTCTGTTCACTTCCACTGTTTCCACCTTGGTTTCCACTGTTGACAACTTCTTGTTTTGGTAATTCTTTTAATAAATAAGCACCACTTACAAATTCACCAGTACTTAATTCATACCATAAGCAAGTTTCATCTTTATAACTCTTTACAAGTCCAACTACTGTAACTTTGTCTCCGTAAGATAAACCACCAATTTTATCAAAGTCTTCGGCATTTGGTCCATTTCTAAGATTTACATTTTGAGATGCATACATATCTTCAGGATTGATTTCTAATACTTCATACTCAACAACAGTTTCTTCAACCACTGTTACTTCTTCTACTATTGGTTCTTCTACATTTTCATCTAAACTATGAAGTTCTGCATCATATTCTGTTTCAGCTGCTACCACTTCTCCGGCTTCATTTCTTTGAATTTGATTTTCTTTAGCAAATTCATTATGTATGCTGTTATAAGCTTGTTCAGCTGTTAAACCTCTTTCCATATATTGTGAATATTTGGAAACAAAGGTATTTTTATCACACACCAATTCTTCCTTAAACTTCTCATATAATTTTGAAACTTGTTGGTTTCTTTGGGCTTGCTGTTCCATTGCCTGCTCCACCTGCTTTTCGGTTTCACTCTTAATTTGTGTATTATCTTTTACCTGAATTTCTATTTGTGTGGCTGCTTGCTGCACTTCACTTTCTTTGGCGTTTTGAAGAGTATAAACTCCATATCCTATACACCCTACTCCAGCCACTGCTATTATTGGTAATAAAATCTTTAATAATGTTGGATTCATGCTATTGTTCTCCTCTCTATGCTCATTTCCTTTACTCATATCGTTCCCTCACTTTCTATAAGGTGTAAAATTTCACTTTTCACTTCTTTCCATTGTTTTCCATTGTTTTCCGTTTTTTCTATAATGTCATTGGCTCATTACAAACTCTTAGAATTGTTTCTCGGAATGTACCAACTAAATTCTGTTTGATTGCATCTTCCTTTTTAACTTTCCTTAATTCGTAATCACTGTTGACTACTACGCAATACTCTGTTCCGTCTTCTTCTACTGTGGTTCCTACGATTACATCTTTTCCTGGGAAAATTACCTGTCCTGCTCCATTGAGTACATTTAATTTCATGTAATTGAAATTTCCTATATCTAATACGGGGTAATTATTCACCACAAAATCTTGAATTGCATTACTAAACTTAACTTCTTCTCTTATTGAAATTCCTAAAATATTTTCGCCTTGTATCACTCTCTCAGTTACTGTCTTAAGGGATTGTAAATAACCTTTCTTAGAATCTCTTTCATAAAGAGATAATGCTTCAATTTTATTATCATCGCTGTAAACCACTCCAATTATGAATGTGGTTGGTTTCTTTTGTTTCTTTGGATTTTTTTTCATTGCTTCATATCCTTTCTAAACTAGTACATTTATTTTTCTTATGTTTTTTGGTGGTTCCTGCTGTCTTGGTGTTCTGAAATACTCCAACTTCCTGTAAACCACCCCATCTGGTGTCTCTGTAAGTACTCCCTCAAAAGGGTGTGTCTGTGGTTCTGGAATATAAACTGCTTTATTATTGAATTGAACTATGTCTTCTCTATTTCTCATGACCTTGTCTCCTACTGTCTACTTGCTAAATATTTTTCTAACTCTGCACTCCATTCATCTGCTCCCAAGTCAGGGTTTGCATTAGCAAAGTCTAAATAATCCTGATAAATCTTATCTGATGTCTGGTCAATGGCTATTTGACATGCTTCTTCTTTTGATACACCGGCTTCCATCTGTTCCTGTACTATTTCAGCTGCTTCCAATTTGTATTTTGGAAAATTATCTAAACTGTACCAGTAGGATGTTTCTGCTAAAGGGGTTTCTGCTAATAATTCCTGTTCTTCCTGTTCATTTACAAAAGAAACTCCTAAAGCAAATAACATCACACATGCTCCTATTAGAATTACTACTGCTACTCTTTTTTCTTTTAATTTGTTTACTAAATTTTTCATTGCGTTCATTCTCCTTTTTTGTTTACTACGTGTTATGGTTTCTCATGGTTCAATTCATCACTGATTGCAATTCTGTCTTTAATGCTGTCGTAAACTGCCCCATTTACTAAATTCTGCTTAATTAGTTTTACTAACTGTTCTCTGTCTGCTACTGTTTCTTCACCTTTGTAATTGTAAAGATAGTGTTTTTTACACTCTGCGTACCCTTTCCATCCTCCATAAACTAATAATTTGGAATCTGCTGGGTTTCTTAATTCACCTGATCCGTTAAGATTTGGACATTTTGTGAAATTATATGTATTGCTCTTTTCTCTGATAATATGTTTTCTTAACTGACCGTTGAAGTAATCCGTTACATCCACAAGTCTGTAACCTTTAATCCTATTACTTGGATTTTTTAATATTGCTTCTTTAATTCTTTTTACTGATATAAGTCTTGTTTCATTAGAATTTGTATCTAGTATCCTGCAAGCCTCAACTTCATTTTTAGAATTTGTAATTTTTGCTATGACTACTAACATCCCTCTCTGTCCTCCTTTACTAAACTTAATTTTGTTTCCAATGCTTTTACTACTCTCAAATGCATCCACTCCTTCCATGGAAATTTTTAATTTTTAAATAATTTATACATACTAATACCCCATATGCTTGAAACAAGGTCTTGCTACAATCTACCCACTGAAATCGCTCTTTACATAAGGTTTAAAAAATGGTCGGAAATGTTCTGATTTTCAAAATTAATGTTTCAAAAATTAAAATTTTTAGAATTGGTACCTCGGGTACTGAATAGTCATAAATTCGACTCTGAATACCATTTTTTTCATTTAGTTGCATCGAACAGGTGAGATTTTCTTGATTTGGGTTTTCATTTAATATTGAATTTTTACTACTGCTACATAGATATGAAGTGATAGGTATAGTGAGCGGAGAAAAAACTTGTTTGTTTCATTTAGTAGGGTAAGAAAAGAGATTTTTTCTAACTTTAACTTTTCATTTTTTCTTGAAAAATTAGCAATGAATAGTGAGCTGACTTTTTGTTAGACTGATATGACTATATGTAAAGCTACCCTATTAAACTGAATTATGTTGAATCGTGAAATGTTAGTGGTTTGACCCTGAAATGGTTTTTCATTTATTTTTGATAATAGCCTCTGAATAGCTGTTAATGTAATTGCCTTGTACTAAATGAGACATCTGCTTCTTATGAAACGGTTACTGAATTAGAATTGGGTTTTCTAGTTGGATAAACACAAATTAGAGGTATCGTGGTTTTTTAATTTTAGGTATGACTCTGTGAGGGTAAATGCGTAACCGACATTGGTAACATCGTTAGAAATGAGACAAAATATGAATTATTACTTTGAAAGATTATGGGTGTTTTCTGCCGTGATGTATTCCTATTGAAAATTTTAAGGTATGACTATGTGAGGGGCTATGCTTAACCGACATTGGTAATATGGTTGGTAAAATTGGAAATATATGGGTATTTAGCTTGGTGATATGCTTGGATTGGTTGTGTTAGGGTTTGGTATTTATAAAGAATTGGTATGAGGAGGATAAACTAAGGATTGTTACACGTGTCTGGCATGTTTTGTTATCCTGCTGTTATGATTTTGCTTTGATTTGATATGTTTTTAGATTTTATTCTATGGTAAGTATTTCTATAAATCGGTTTATACTTCCTATAAACCGTAACTGTTCTGTTTCTTATGCTTTCGTCTTTAATCTCTGTTGGCTATTGTTTCTCCTGTTGGCTATTGTTTCCTTCTGTTTCCTCCCGGCTCTATGGTTTCTTACTGGATTAAAAATAAACTATTTCGTATATACTGCTTGAAATCGTCTTTTTCAAATTATTGGTTCTTTATTTTCAGATGTTAAAAAGCCGTTTTTCACTACAATAAAATACTCAGATAAGTTTGGGTTTTTAAGAAAATGTTGATTTTACCCCAATGTATAGTGAAATGTCTGCAAATTTTTTACAAATGTTAAAGGCTAAAAATCGACACTGCTTAGGGTGTTTTTAGAAGTCTGAAAATCGTTTAATTCCCATTGGAATTTTTTAATATAGGTCTGAAAAGGATTTTAAGGTATTATAAATTTTAGTTACTGTTGGTGGTTTTTTAGGACAATGTTTCAAAAATATGTATGTGAAGAATAGGTCTAAAAGGGGATTTTGATGCATTGGAGGATATTAAAATAAGGTTCATGGTGGTTTTGGAGGATAAACTAATGGTTGGTGTTCTTTTACTTGGAGTGGTTGTTCTTTTACTTGGGTTTGCTGTTTCTTGATATCCGTCATGTCAGAAAATAAAAAGAAGATAAACTAAAGATGCTGCTCTGCTTGTCACCTCTGCTTATCCTCTTAAAATTTTGGATTGTTAAAGATTGGTTGGTGTTTGTCACCTACCCATTCCCTGTCTATCCTCCTAATATTTTGGATTACTAAAGGAAGATGTCCTGTTTATCCTCCATATTTAAACTAATATTCCGTTTTAATCTCTGCTACTTCAATATCATACTGTTCCAAGAAACTGTCAAGGTCTTTGTTGGATTTGATTGCCATGACTTCTGTAAAGTGACCTGTCTTCAGGTCTTTGAAACCAGCCACTTTTTCACCGGTACAAATACTGCTACGGATTATTGGTTTCTGCTCTGCTTTGTTGTATGACTGCTTGGTTATCTTTTTGGTAAACATTAAATATGGGTTCCTCTTCCTACTCCTGTATAATTATTATAATGCTGAAAACGGATTTTTACAAATCGATGCAGGAAGAAAATAAAATTTTTCTTTGGGAAGTTTTGAGTAATGCATCCTAACATCCTCCAGCTAATAATAAAAATATTAAATTATACAATCACTTGAAAAGAATGCTGGAGATTGAGTCTGTACTGGGGTTGGAGGTGTATTTATAAATATATGGTTTGTTAGAGTGATAAGCTGCTGTATAGCCCATGAGCTGTGATGCTATTAATAAGGATGTGAGCGGGAATAATAATTTGTTTGATGAACATGAATTTACCGAACATACCATATCAAATTAATAGTGATGAAATTAAATATACCAACGTTGATTCAAAAACAACGTTGGTATATAAAAATTTTTGCCTTGCGGCGTTTGATTGAATGGGATGTGTTCTGGAAACACATCGGGTAATACTAACTTGGAACCACGTACCTGAACCTTAGTTTGAATTTATCCAGGATAGACTTGGATCGTGCTGCAATTCCTGAATACCTTGAACGCTGGCGCCTTCTACACCTTTTGTGCCGTGCTCTGCTAACCAGGCATCTGCTTCTGGAGTGGATTCGTAAGATCCGCTGCTGGAGCTGGTGGAGGATTCGTTTTTGGCGTCTGCGCTTTCATAAACTTCATCAAGAGAAAAATCTCCATTTTCATCTGCTAATGCCTCTGCTTCTTCTAAGAATCCCATTAAGACGTCATATGTTTCCTGAGTAATTCTACCTGCTTCGAGATCTTTTTTGTAACCTTCAGCTGTTTCATCTAGGATATCTACATTAAAGGATAATCCTGAACCACTTGAAGATTCTGCTATGGTTTCTTCTGTGTCTGCGGCATACTCTTCAGGGTTGTTGTAGTCTGGGTTCATTGCTTTGTCGTCTAAACTATTCTCTGTGGAAGTGGTTTCTTCTATAGGTTCTGTTGGTTCTGTTGGTTCTGCTGGTGTGGTCTCTTCAACAGCGGATGTTTCTTCCTGTACGGTCTCTGGGGTTGGTTCGGATTGTTTGTTGCAGGCATTTAAGGATAGGTATAAACCTAAAATAAGGGTTAATAATAAAAGTCTATGTTTCATGTTTTAAATTCCTCGCTTTCTATTTGTTGTATTATAACACTATTTTTAAAAGATTGGTTTAAAATTTTAAAAAAAGGATGATAAATTAAGGGTATGGTGGATTGGTGTAATTGATTGGATTGTTTGGTATGGGTGGTTATTGAAGATTGTTTGGTTTGGTGGTATGGGTGGTATGGAGGATTGGAAAGAGGCGAAGCCCCTATGCTTACGCCCCTTTGATTGGAGGATATGGAAAAAGGAGGATAAACTAAGGATTTGAGGGGTATGGGTGGTTCCTTGCCCTCTCCTGTCTATCCTCCTCTTTTACCCGTCCTTGTTTATCCTCCTGAGGTTTTGGTACTAATTCGTAATAGTGGTGTTCTTACCTCTACTTCCTCCTGATGATTTTAGTCTTCTTTGGAGGTGGTGGTGTGGGTGGTTAAACTCATTTCTTTGACTGCTGCATCTGTTATGTTATTCAAGCACTGGGTTATGGCTTTAAAAATATAGATTGAACAACAGATGCCAATTAAAATGAGATTTGAAAGTATTAGAAAAATTAAAAATATTGAATCTGTCATGGTACACATATTGGGGTGTCTCCTTTCTCAATTTATTAGGGATGAAGAAACAAACTATCGCCAGCATGTTATCCGCCTAAATCTTAAACAATTTTAATCTGTATACTCTCACCACCAAGTTCCTCAATTCTTTTTCCAAGCATTGATTTAACTACCCAAAGTTGAGTAACATGTCCTGCAAAGAAACCTTGGCATTTTACAGTTTCTGTCTGCATTTGTTTTAACATCTCTATTACTTCTTCTCTGGTGTAAGTTTCCTTCTTTTTCATATTATTCGTTCCTTTCTATATGTCCTGTAATATTTGAATTTAAACTGTAAAAAGTGTTTTCACCGATGATGATATTGTCTATTAAGGGGATTCCGATTAGAATACCTGCTTCGTTGAGTTTTTGATTTATTAATTTGTCATCATTTGAGGGTTCTACTTCTCCAGAGGGATGATTATGTACCATGATTATAGATTGAGCTCCTACAAAAAGTGCTCTCATAAAAACTCCTCTTACATCCACTAAACACTTATTTCCAGTTCCATGTGCCAATTCAAATATTCCAAGTAGCCACATCCTTGTATTAAATGCCAGTATATACACATATTCATCTGCTTTTTGATGCAACTGGTAGTTATCTCTCATGAAATTACATATTTTATCTGCTCCATCAAATTTATTCTGATTGTAACTAAAACTTTGTTTAATCTCTAACTTGCTATGTTTTGTATCTTCATCCAAGACTAAATCATACTCTCTGATTATCATGCCTTCATACCTTCCATAAAGGTTTTACATCATCTGCCATCTGAATGGGATTGTACCTTCTTAGGGGATTGTGTCCTTCTGCTATCCTCCAAGAGGGATTGTGCCTTCCATGTCCTCCAAAGGATGAAAGAAGTGTTCCCCCCACTATCCTCCAAAGGGGATTGTGTCTCTAAGTATCCTTTCAATATCCTCCGTACCTTCCTACTATCCTCCCATGTAAACTATAAAATGGTCTGCTCATCGCTACGATTTTATTTAAGGCTTGTTGATTAATGGGAAGAATAACTATCTGACAGTATTGCTCGCTTAATAGAAATCCATTTATTTGAACTTCTATTGAAATGTCACTCAACCAATTTACAGTATTATTTTGTAACTATATATTTATATCTAGTATATGTCTGAAATTAGGTCTATTAGTGATGTAACCCATGAATCTTAAATTATGTAGTTGTTTGAATATAAACTTAATAAGGGAGTAGTCATTATAATGACTACTCCCCAAGTTGGAAAATGTTACTATTTTCTTTTAGATTTTTTAGTTGGTTTTTTACCTGCATCAGATGTTGTTTCCTCTGCATTCTCAACAGAAAAGACTTTATTCATATCTAATTTTCCACTGTCTTCCGGTTCATCTTCACTCATATCAGACTTTTCTTCTGCTACTGGTTCTGCTTCCACAGTCTCTTCAACTAAAGGTGAAGCTGCAATATTAACTTCTACTGCTTCTTCTTTGGCAGATGTACGTCTGTCAACCATAAGTACACCATCAGCTACTACGATTTCATCCTCTTTGATCCAGCAACCAGCAATATTGGTAATGTTTGCCAAGCCTCTTAAATCTGCTTCTTTCATTTTAATACGGCAACACTTATTGGAAACTACCTCATATAATCTACATTCGTCCACGTCTACGACACGAACCAAGGTAAACATTGAATTAAATTCAACTCCTGGGTAATCATTAAGCATTGGTCTGAATTTACCGCAAGCTGTCTTAATTGGCATGTTCTGCTGATTCCAACCTTCGGTATCACATACAAATTCAACACCGTCTTCGGTATTAATCCATTTAAGACCTTTCAATTTACCAGTGTTAATAAGCTCTCTTGCCTTTGCAGGTGTTAATTCCAAAAACTCTCTTGTGGAATTATTATAGGCCACTACTCCATTAATTCGTGTGTAACCTAACATCATTACTGAAACTGCATAAAACATATTTCTCTCTCCTTTTCTTATTCAATTTTTTATTGTTGGGAGAGTGTAACGCTGAAATATATGATTTACAAGCGAAATTTCATCTATTTTTGAAAATAATTTTTTACTTCCATTTAATAAAAATCAGAAGTAATTCTCTATCAAAATTGCAAGTCACTGAAACATCATTTCCTATTATGTTTAGTAAATTACCATCTGTTAATAAGTACTGTTCCATATCATCATAAACATTTGAATCGGCACATCTAACAACCAGCTCATTTTCACTTTTTGATTGTTTATCATGAATTAAATCACTGAATCTACCTATATCTGTCTGCTCAAAATATAAACCATTTTTATAATAATATTCTTCCAAAATGCTTGTACACTCTGGAACTTCAACAAGGTTATTTATATTATACGATCTTAAGATTTGCTCCCTTGTTACATTAAAAAATTTATATGTAACCTCCCCATTCTCATCCTTGTCATTGGCACAATCTACCATGTACCAATTATTACCAAGGTAAACAGCATTCCAAGCATGATATATACCCTCTTTGGTACTGCCAGTTATTACTACACAAGGAATATCCACTTTTTCACAAAGATATTTAAACATAAAGCTGTAACCGGCACATACACTTTTATTTTGAACTACAGAATAAATGCTTTGTCCGTATTCACTGCTTATATCATATTCTGTATGACTCACTATAAAATCATAAATAATCTTTTCCTTGGTAAATGTATCCATATCATAGGTAATATTATTTAAAATCTTTTGGGTGTAACTATATATCTCATACTCTGCCTGCTCAATTTCTTCTATGCTCATATAATAGATTGGCATAAATTTTATTGTCTCTTCATCTTTTTGAATGTATTTGAAGCTTTCCACATAGAACAAATCCACATTATCAAAAATTACCATTCTAAAAATTTTTTCCAAGGTAGATGCATCACTTATTTTTAGTTCTATGCAATCACTCTTTTCAGTTAAGGTATCATATATCTGATTATATATTTCTTTATATTCATCTGATGTTATATGCGAATAATAATATCTTTCATCACTTTTATATATTTCTTTTGGAATTGTAACATTTGTATACACAACTTCTTTTTCAATGATTACTTCTTCTTCACAGCCGGATAATATCAGGGTAAGCATCAATACATAGATTATAAACTTATTTCTATGTTTCATAACGCTTACTCACTCCTATTCTTAAATACCAATTCACTTTCTACTGTACCTATATAATTTCCATTTCTAAAGGTTTCACAAGCTAAGGTACAATAATTTGAATCAGCTGAATAATTATCATTCAATGAAATATTATTTAAACCATCACCTGCTTGAATTTCATCACTTTCAAATAATAAATTATTGTTTTCATCATATATCATTGCCTTATATGTTAATCCCTCTGCAAATTCACTTGTCAGAAGAATGTTTACATTTCCATTTTCTACTACCGGTGTGGCATTAAATCCAATACTCAAAGCACTTTCTTTATATTCTACTGTTTCCTGTGTTTTGTATAAGGTAAGTCTATCTAAATTGAAATTCCAACCATCCCAATCTTTGGTAGCAAATATAAAACCTAATATTCCTAATAACATGATTAATATTAATAACCACTGATAACCTCTACTTGTCGTAATCTCTACATATAAATCTTTATCAACAGTGGATTCCTGCAAAGGCAAATAACCTATTTTTTTCTGATTGAAACTTTTCTTTTTAGTAATTAAGAATGCCTCATTGGCTATACCACGGTATTTTTTCTTATTTCTTTCCTTAATTTTGATCTGCTTAGGTTTGTTATAAACTTGTATAAATCCAACTCTTTCAACCATTTTATTTGCAATCTTCATTTTAGATAGTGTTTTATATATTTTATCTGTATTTTCTATTTCTTTATTCTGCCCAATTTTATCTATAATGAATGGTCTTTTTTCCTCTACAGCTGTTCTCGCTTCTTTATATGTAACTATGGAATCATAACCCAAGTTATAATTATTAAATTCATCTATATTAGTAATCACATTCTGATTATCATAATCATTAAAGAAAGCGTCTGTTGTAGAAGTTTCTGCTACTGGATTTTCTTCAACTGCTTCTACTGTTTCTTCTATTTTTACACTACTTAAATACAATTTATTCATAACATGTCATCTCCTTTTTATATGAAGAGAGGCGGTTTTAACAACCGCCTCCTATCCTTGCCCTTAAGCTAATATAAACTTAATCTCATTTTCCTTTTCATCAATTACGAATCCAAGATTTTTAACTAATTCTTCATTAGAGTTTTCCATGACTACTATAAGCTGCTCACCGTTATATCTCTTACAGAATGACTTATTTAATTCAATTTTAAATGAATTTGTTACTCTGTCAGCCACAACTTCTTCAGGAATACTAAGTGTCCATACTCTGTCTTCTTTCTTGAATAACTCTGCAAGTCTATTTCCTTCGGATTTTACAGATGTTTTATAAACAACTACAAAATCTTCATCTGCATAGTCATCTAAGTTATGGTCATTATGAACTTTTACTTTTTTCATCCATGCTACTAACAATAATAAGAGTCCAAGGATTCCTAATACTGCTAATATACTGATTGAAAGTACTATAGTCATATATTTCATTGCCTCCACGAATTTAGCCATTGCATTTTTCATATTATTGTCTTCAACCTTTACACTATATAAAGGATTGTCCACTGTAATAGCTTCTTCTTCATCTGCTACTATTTCTTCTGCAGGTGTTTCATCTTCAATCTCTGGAATTTCAATCTCTGGAATTTCATCTTCTTCAATTTCAATCACAGGGATCTCAATTTCAGGTTCGATGTCTTCAGGAACTATTTCAGGGATTATTTCAATTACTTCCGGCTCAACCTCTGGTTCCTCTGTTGGTTCTTCCTCAGGCTCTGTCTCTGGCTCTGTGTCAGGGGTTTCTTCCGGAACATCCTCTGGCTCTGTTTCTGTCTCTGGTGTTTCATCTGGGTCAGTGTCAGGAGTTGGTTCTGTATCCTCAGGCTGGGGTGTTACTTTTACTTCTTCCCATTTAGCTTTCAATGTAATTTCTTCTTTTACAGGAGTACTGAAATCAAATTCATCTGTTCCATTAAACCAACCTATAAATTTGTATCCAGATTTAGTAGGATTACTTGGTTTTGTAACCTGTTTATTATATTCAACTACTTGAGCTGCCACTGCACTACCACCATCAGAATCAAAAGAAACTGTGAATTTATTTACATCCCATACAGCTATAATTGTTCTATCTTCTTCCACTACGTCAGATGTGAAATCCCAAGCGACTAATCCAACTGGATCCTTATACCATCCTCTGAATGTGTAACCTTCTTTTGTAGGATTACTTGGTTTATTTACAAGGCTATTAAATTCAAGTGTCTGGCTTGGTACTACATTTCCACCCTGTGTATCAAATGAAATAGTGTACTCATTGATTTCCCACTTAGCAACAATTGTTGTACTTCCTGTTAATACTTCTGAAAAATCATATTCAGTTGTAAATGTAGTGTCTGTATACCAACCTTTGAAAGTGTAACCTTTTCTTGTTGGGTCTGTTGGTCTAGTAGCTGTACCACCTTCTGTAATTTCCTGACTTGGAATTGAATTTCCACCGTTACTATTAAAAGTAAACTGATATTTGTCAGGTGTATAAGTCCATTTAGCTTTTAACTCAATGTCAGAATTTGGAACATCTACCGCAAAATTCCATTTTTCTGTACCATTATACCAACCATCAAACATATGCTTTTCTTTAGTTGGGTCTGCTGGTTTTAAAATTACGCTTCCATCTTCTACAGTCTGACTACTTACAGCTGTTCCACCATCACTATCAAAAGTGATTGTATGTATCTTTATCCATTCTGCTCTAAAAATAACAGGCTGATATATTATTGGATACATAACGTCGCGAGTAAATCCTTGACTTTCCATATATGTCTCTTCTGCATTATTTTTATATACATTCCACCATCTGAATTTATATCCATCTCTAGAAGGTGTATTTAAAGTATATTGAACTGTATTGGACTGCTGAGTTACTTTTTCAGGTGTCACCCCATCATTCACATCTTCAATAACTTCGTTTTTATATCTAGCTTTGAAAGCTAAATGTGTTCCTCTATTTACATGTCCATCATTAATTAACAACTCTCCACTATGTAAAGTCATGTAATTGGCTATGTATTCCTGCCAACCTACAAAAGTATCATAATTTACATCAACATAAGTTCCATATTGCCATCCTTCAAAAACAGCTTTTTCTTTTAAAGGTGTAGCTGGTGGTACCGTTGTTTCTCCGGCATAATATTTAGAAGTTACATCAGGTTCACCATTATCTAAAATATAAGTCACATAAACAAATGGTAATTCTTCCCATTTTGCATACAATGTAGTAGCTGCTGTAACAGTGTCTGTGTTGAAATCCCATTCGTCTGTTAAGGCTTGGTCTTTGAACCAACCTTTAAACTCATAATGGGTAAGTGTAGGGTCTGTAGGTCTTACAACCTTATCTCCTTCTCCTATCACTTGATTTCCTACTGCACTACCACCATTGGAATTGAATTGAACACTATAAGTAATTCTTTCCCATTTAGCAAATAATGTAAGTGGTCCTGTTACTTGTGTATCAAAATCATATTCAGCTGTACATGTTGAATCTGTAAACCAACCCTTAAATTCATAACCTGCTTTAGTTGGATTTGTAGGTCTTACTACTTTTTGATTATATTCAATCTCTTGGGTTGGAACTGTACTTCCATCATTGGAATTGAACTGAATTTCATATTTATTGATTTCAAACTTAGCATCTAATTTTAATTCACCAGTTACCGGTGTAATGAAATCAAATTCATCAGCTCCATTAAACCAACCAATGAAATCATATCCTGTTTTAGTAGGCTCTGTTGGTGTTCCAACTGCTGTGCTTCCATGTTCTACAACTTCTGAATGGAATTGGTTGCCATCCACTTTATACACTACGTCATATTTTTTAATCTCATATTTTGCAAGTAATTCAATATCACCTTTTACAGTATCTGTTTCAAAAATCCATTTAGATGCACCATTATACCATCCTAAGAAAATATAACCTTCTCTATTAGGTTCACCCGGATTTGTTACTAAATTATCATATTCAATTACTTGGTCTGCGAAATCTCCATATCCTTCAGAATCAAAAGATACTGTATATTCATTGATTTCAAATTTGGCATACAATGTAAAAGCACTTGTTACAGGTGTACTAAAATCATATTCAGATGTAAATGTTGAATCTGTAAACCAACCTTTGAAGGTATAACCAGTTTTGGATGTAACTGGCTCTGTTACTTTATTATTTTTTACAACTTGCTGGGATTCTACTGTGCTTCCACCATTTGTCTCAAATGTTATTTCATATTTGGGTAATTCTGTCCAATTTGCTGTTAATGTAATATCCCCATTCATTTCGTAGAAATTAGTAAATTTCTTTGAACTATTATTATATCCAGCGTATATATTATAGTAATCATTTAAAAATGTTTCTCTAAACTCGTATCCTTGTCTGAAATTAGTAACTTCATAATAACTACCCGTTACTGTATATCCATCAAATCTATATCCATCTTTTTTAGGAACCATATAAATAGAGTCATCACTTACCAATGTTGAATAACGATCAGGAAGTATAAAATAGTGTCCTTCTGCTAATCCTTCATATAGAATTCCATCAGCAGCTGTATATTTAGATCCATCATAATAAAAAGGTTTCAAGTCAGGAACTAAATTTGGTGCCAATGTTTTTAATTCATCTGCAAAATATCCACCATCTAAATCATAAGTCACAACTGGTCTCCAAAGGGCATATATAGTTGTGTCTTTTGTAAATCTATAACTTGCCAAATCAATTTTTTGCAATGTACCATAACTATTATATATGCCCCAACAGTAGAAATCTTTTCCATCTTTCACAGCATCTTCTACATTTAATAAACTGTTATATGGTATTTTCATATTATTTATATTATTTCCACCATCTGTATCAAATGAAATTGTTACAGGCAAATTTCTATAATTATTAGTCTTCCATGATAAATTATTTATTAAATCATTATTAGAATTTACTGTAGTTGACACATATAAATTATATCCATGCATTCCATAATATGTACCTACATTAAAAGCATGAGTTCCTATACTTTGTACACCATTTCCACCATTAATTACATTTGCTTTTACTCCTTTAAAAGCATAATCCCCGATAGTAGTTACGGAGTCAGCTATTGTAATACTTCCATCAAATATTGCTTCCACTTCACTTGATGTATAGAAATAACTATTACTTGATGGTGCAGCTATACCATTATTAGCATAAAAAGCATAGTCTTCAATTTCTTTTACACCTGATCCTAAAGTCACATTTTTTAAAGGTGCTAATCCTAATACATTATCATTTATATCATTATGTTCTGCTTCACATGAACAGTGTAATTCTTCCTGTTCAAAAGCATTATTTTTAATAACTAAATCATTTCCTCCAGGAATATTTATTTCGGACAAATGGTTATTATAAAATGCTTTAACTCCTATGGATTCCAAATTACTACCAAATGAAACTTGCACCAAGTGAACATTATCAAAAGCATTATCACCAATTACTTTAAGACTATCTGGAAAATTTACTCTTCTTAAATCACTTGTAAATGTATAGTAATCTCCCGCCATCAGCCCTGTTAAACTTCCATCATCTTCTCTTGTATATAAAGAATTTCCTGTACATTCAAAAGCACTAGCTCCAATAATTTCAAGCTTACTATTAAAATTAATTGTTCTTAAATCATTTATATTAGCAAATGCTTTATCCTCTACCCTTAAACACTCTGCTGGTAAATTTACTTCTTCAATAGCAAATCTATGAAATGCACCATATCCTATATATGTAATATCATCTGAAAAGTTAACTGTTTTTACTTCTTCTTTATATGTACACCATGGATAAATTTCTAAAACAGTTGCATTCTGTTTAAATTCGGTTACTAATAGAGTGCCATCTGCGTACAAATAAGCTGTACCGTAATTATTCTCTAATAAAGTTGCATCGTCTGTATTGTATGTAATTCCACTAATTACGTAGACTGAGAAGCTCTCAGCCACAAACTCCGCAACTTTACTAGATGTATCTACTGTAGATTCCACTTCTTCAATGTTATTAGAATTGTCAATGTGGAATACCTTTAATTCTTCATTTTCCTTATTTTTTACATTAATATTCTTAATTGAAACGACTACTGATTCATCAAATTCGTTTGGCTGATATTCAGTATTGTCTACCTTAATTTTGATATCAAAAGCTTCATAAACTACCACTGTAGCTTTGTCATTCAGACTTTCTTCAATATCTTTTTTGATGTTTGCTGTGTATTTTACTTTTTCCACAACTATTTCAGCATTTTCAGGCATTATTCCCTTTATGCTAACTACTTTGTTATCCACTGTTTTGGATAATTCACAATATGCCAATTCCGGTTCTTTTTCTTCTTCAACCTCTTCATAAATTGGCTCGATTACTAAATCTTCTGTCAGCTCCAATGTAGATAAGTCAATATCCCATTTAATGAACTCATATCCATCCAATTCAGGTGCTTCTGGTAATTCAATCTCATCTACTTCAGAAACTTCTACTGAATACACTTCATTTCCTTCGGAATCTACAAAAGTAACCATAAACTTAATAATATCTTTTTCAAGAGTTTCTGCTTCTTCATCCTGTTCTCCGACCGTAGGTGAAGTCTCTGTTTCCTCTTCGATTTCAATACTATTTCCACTTACTGTTTCTTCTGTTTTTTCAATGACTTCATCTTCAAGAGTTTCTGCTTCTGTAACTTGTTCTCCGACCGTAAGTACAGTCTCTGTTTTCTCTTCCATGATTTCATCATTTTCTACTGATTCCTCTGATTCTGTAGATTCAACAACTACTTCTTCTTGAGTTTCTGCTTCTTCATCCTGTTCTCCGACCGTAGGTGAAGTCTCTGTTGTCTCGCTTAAGTCTTCGTTATTTTCTTCTACTGTTTCAGTATTTTCAGTTTCAATTTCTTCGGTTTCAGATACTTGCTCTAAACCACTTTCATCTGCTTGTTCTTCAATAACTTCCATTATTGGATTGTCATTCTCTACTTGCTCTGTGCTAACTTCTTCTGTCTCATTTACAGAATAAGTAGCTTCTGTAGCCAATACTGATAAATCAATATTTCCTAATGCTATTGCAAGTGTAAGTGTAGCTGCCATTATTCTGTATGCTCTTTTCATTCCTACCATGCCTCCCATACCTTTTAAAAAATATTTTTTATTAAATTTAATTACACATACTATTCATCCATATGCATGAAACACGGCATATCTCTAATTCCACCACTGAAATCCCTTACTCCCAAATGTTCAATTTTTCATATTTGAAGTTCAATTTTTCAATTTCAAGTTCCTAATTCCTAAAAATAGGCATGAAAAATGCCCGAGTATTTCTACCCGGGCATTAACCTCTTACATTATATTAATCATTACCATAGCCGCTGTCTGTCCAATGAAATTCTGTTCCATATCATAAACATCATATGTAGCTCTACCTATATATTTGCCACTTTTTACCATTTCATCAAGTTCGCAATATTCTATATTTTCATTAGCAAATATCAATGGGCTTTCATAAATCTGAACTGGTTCATCTGACATGTCTTTTATCACATTTCCATCAGCATCTATTTCTTTTAATACAGTTACCTTAACTACGAAACCATAATCAGCATTTTCTTCTGCAGGACTTTCAATACGAATATTCATCATACCATTTTCTACTGTTGGTGTACAATTTAATTTCATACGGAACATAGGCTGGTTACCAAAATCTATTGCTTCCTTACCGATTTCACCTGTTCCTTTTTCTCCATCTTTGAATACCGGCTTTTTATCCTCTGTCTGTTCGGTATTTGGATTATTACTAACTGAACTATACATGAATATTCCAACTCCTAAAAAGAGGATTAATAAAGGAAGAATGATTATTAACAAGTTAACCTTATCTTCTACCAAGGCTACTAAAGTCTGATCATTTAACCATGTATAACCAACTATTTTCTGATTTCCTTTATTCTTTTTAACTGCTACTTTATTTTCAATGGTGTACTTTACATCCTCTAATTTTACTTTCTCTGTTTTGTTTTCTTTGGATGTTACTGTTACATATCCAAATACTTCTGCATCTGCTGGTTTTTCCTCAAGTACATCAAATACTCTTTCACTATAAACCACATATCCTAATACGCCCGGTTTGGATTCTTCAACTTCATGTTCTCCAAACTCTCTGTTATCTTTTTCAAATAACTGTAATTTAACCAAGCTATCAAGCTTATCATTTTCTTTAAAATAAATTCTTTTTAAATCTCTCATGTTATCAATCTCCTAATATCATTTCCTATTTAATAATTGTGGCAGGGGACTCTTTCGAGCCGCCTGCCAAGTGTCTTACATATCAAATGCAAATTCTAAAGTTGTTAAGTATCTGAATGTGATATCATCTGCACTAATCCAAGCTTTACCGTAGTTAGTATAAGCACTGTCTGTTTCGATGTTGATAGCACATTTAGCAGCTTCACCGTAACCGGATTCTACGTGAGCAAGTGCCTTTTTAGTACCTAAGTCACCTAATTCAACTGGTGTAGAAACTTTTAATTCATCTGTAGTAGCTTCTGTAAGTTCTGTACCAGCTTCACCTTCAGCTGTTACATCTACCTGTTTTAAGGAAATAGCTATCTGTGCTTCTGTTTCAGCTTTTGATAAGTTATTCCATTCATCAGCTGTATATGTATCAGCTTTTACTAATGTTGGTGCTTTGTGTGTTGTAGCAGCTAAACCATCTGTGGAGTCACCAGCTTCTAAAGATTCAACACTAATCATATTAACTGTTAATGGTACTGCTGTATTTGACTCAATTACAATACCTTGTGCCTGCAATAAACCATCTTCATCAATCTGGAAATTAATACCACCGATTGGAACTGTTACGTCAATAGAAGTAACTGTACTAACTGTACCACTCATTGTAGTGCTTCCTTGTCCTGCACCATCTGATACATTAATTGCATCTGCTAATACTGGAACTGTACTGTTCATTATTACTGCACCAGTTAATAATCCTGTCATTAATAATTTTTGAATGTTTGTTTTCATACCTTTATCCTACCTTTCATTTATTAAAAATTTTATGGAACTCTAAACTCAAATACTAAGTCATATTGAAATTTAATCAGTTCCTTGTTACCAAAGTTCTTACCATATTGAGCACCGGGTGTTAGTTCTAATTCTTCTGTAGAAGAAAATCCTGATTTGATTGAACCAACTTTCAATGCTAAATCTCCATCTCTTTCACTGTTATTAAATATTGTAAATAACTCCTGATCATTAACTTTTAAAGCTATCTTAGATAATGTATCTGCCTTACTTAAGTTGTTCCACTCTTTTTCTGTATAAGTATTTTCTGCAACTACATCAGGCTCATTACTACTTTTAGATATATCTAACAGATAAACATCTATAGGACAATTACAGTTATTTTGAATAACTGATGTCCGTGCTGATAAATTTCTGTTCTCATCAATCGCAAATGATAAACCATTTAAGGGGAGAGTTACATCTATTGTTGTAATAGGGCTTACGCCACCTGTCATTGATACCCCATGGAAGTTTTCAGGTGATACTTCTATATACACACGATTACTTCCTGCCCAATCATAGGTTTTCAATAATTCATTCGTGGTCATTACTGATGTATCTACACTTACTGTTGCATAGAAAGCACCTACACCTAAACTTGTAATATTTTCTCCACCTTTAATCATTGAAATTCTATTGTCATTACTAAATGTTTCTTTACCTATAATTGTTACTGAATCAGGTATCTCAATTATTCCAGCCAAGCTAGTACATTTAAAAAATGCACCATCACCAATTATTTGTATTCCATCTCCAAAATCTACACTTGGAATGTTTGGACAATAACTAAATCCGTATGACCAAATATGTACCATTGAATCAGGTATTACCAATGGATTACTAAATTTACAATTCCTGAATGTTTCCATTTCTATACGCTCTACACCTTCTTCAAGATATAAATTCTTAAATCCTGTATTGTAGAAAGCACCTTTTTTAAGGTCTTTACAAGTTCCCGGGATTACTAAATCTCCATTAAACCCTGAACAACCTGAAAATGCGTGTTCATCAATCCATGTAACTCCTTCAGGAATAATTAAATCTCCTGTCAGGCCATAACAACCTCCAAATGCACTTATTCCTATATAAGTAAGCGTACTTGGTAATTTTAATTCACAGGAAAGTGTTCCACAGTCTTTTAAAAATCCATTTGCTATAGTTGTAATGCCTTCTTCAAAAATTACTGTAGTCAACTTACTGGTATCAATTCCTGCATTTGCTGCTGTCTTTTTCATCACTCCGGTACCACTAACAGTAAGAGTGGTTCCATCTGGTGAAACTATTCCTTTTACACTGTCTCCTAAACTATACTCAGTTCCTACCTCTGCCTCTCCGTCATCTGATATTCCTACCACTGCATATTCTTCCGCATATACCTTATTTACCGGACTTACAAATGCCAACAGAGCAATTCCTAGCGAAGCAATAACCAACTTATGCCTCATAACTCACCACACACCTTTCATTTATTTAATTTTTAATACACCTACCTATCTATATACTGTTTGATTTCAAGCCCTCTCTCAAATTTCATATTGTTTACTATGTTTTTATACTGCTTCAACTAATTTATCTTTTCTTTGGATTAACATATATCATGTAGAAAATTTGCTTTTATATGATTTTATTTTTAATCTCATTGTCACTATATCCTTCCGAAATGTTATGTTAAACCTTTAAGAATCTTTTCAGCTCCTTGGGCTATGCCACCAAATAATTCAATAAGAACTAATACTATATCAAATACATTAACTGTTAATAAAATAACGCCAGCGGACATGATTATAATACATTTAATAGCTAATCCTGGTGCTGTTAAGTATGTTATTTCGTCCATTGGATTTCTTGGTAAATCCTCTGCATATTGAACTGCCACCCAGTGTCCAAATGTTAATTTTTCCATGAGTTTAATTCCTAAATCTGCTGTAGTATCTAATACCCAAGCTAGTATTAATATGAACCCATATATAATTAAAAGCCAACCAACTATAATGAACAGAGTGTTAATGAATCTTATGGTGTCAGTTATAGACGCTTGCTCATACTCCTCCTGTATTTTAGCTACTGTTCCTAAGTCAATTATTATTCCAAGGTCTCCTTCTATTTCATACCTATAATTACCAACTAAATAATCTGCTACCCTACTATTACCAACGTTATACGTAAAGTTTTCAGATACTAAATAGGCGTTCCACCATGAAAGAGAAGCTGTTGTTGAAGTACTGTTAAGCCAATCACTGTATAAACCACTAGAGTCAAATATTCCGTATTTAGTAGCAATGCAGTAAAATCTCTGTTTAGAATCTGCTGTTACATCATCTCTGTAGTCTGAACTACCTATGTCCTCAGAAGGGAACATTGCTACTGGCCTAATAGATGTCTCAACTGTAAGGTGTTCAAGGTTACTTATGTCAGGCAATTTTCCTTCAGTTAAAGTAGCCGCCTTGTTATCATTTTCTAAATTAGCAGGTTTAAGTGTAACTACTTTCATAAGGTCATAATCATCTTTCTGTAGTGATGCAACATCACAAAAATCTGTTACATACAATCCTTTTGAATTTGGTATCTTTACACCTGCTTGATCTACAAATTCAGCGATTGGTGCAGATGAATTAAGTTTAAAAGTTAAATTCTGCTGGTACATATTATCAGCTAGCTGCTCTCCCTTACTCCAGTCGGTCATGTTTAATCTTATTTTACGACCGAATACTACTAAATCCTCGCCTTCTACACATTCAGGTGCAAATGTAAGCTCAAGATAGTCTCTTAAAATAATACGGCCAGCTTGTATGTCATATTTGGTGCCTGCTTTATCATATATAGGCATTTCATCATACCCTTTAAGTATAAAAGAACTTACACTTTCTGCATTTTCATTATCTGCTGTGTTGAAATTCAAGTATGGATTATCAGTTTCTATAACCTGTCTTTCATTAAAATTAAATTCTGGCTGACCACTTTCATCTAAACCTGTCTGTTTGTATTTCACAGTAGTTCCATCTACTAAATTTACACCTAATCCAGATTGCCTAAAATTTACTTTTACATCTGTATCACCATATTCAAAGGTATCAACTACTGATATTGGATATTCTATAAGGTATGCTCTCCAACCAGATTCTGGGTCCGCTATAATCTCATAAGCATCTGTATTATCAGTTTTAAGTCGAGTAATATTATTGAAATTGTTTGCACTAAATTCTACAAACCTTACATACATACAATTTCTAAAATCATCTTGACTTAGTGCCATATCATAACCTAATACATTTCCTTTACTAGGGTTATATGTACTTTCAACAATCATTTGATAGTCTGGGTAATTTTCAGGAATGTAATAAATTGGATCACCATTTTCATCTAATGCTGGTTCAAAATAATTAGCAAGCTGTGCTAACTTATCCTTGTCATTCATACCACTTCCAAAAGCATCTTTGATTTTAGCAATTACACCATCTAAAGCTAAATCACCATTATTAGCTGCTTCGCTACGTAGTACATAAACTTGACAACGAATAAAATTATTGAAAGTACCTATTGAATTTTCAGGTACCATATATATAGGAGATACTTTTCCTTCTCTGCTTACTTCTCCTTCAGTTGCTGAGCTATTAAAACTTTCACTATTTAAATAATTGGGTACTATGTAATACCCTATATCTGTAAGCAAATCATTTGCCTCATCTCCGGTTTCGTTCCATGAACCTGCCTCTAATACTGTGCCGCTTTCAGCATGATAATATGTATAATTTTCTCCATCTCCATCAGGATCTCCAAAGTCAAGTATTTTTTCATTCTGTTTTACAAAACTTGGATGTGCTCCCTCAGCAGATGCCACTGTATATTTAGATACTGCTCCTACTATATTTCCTAACATACTAAAATCCCCTGCATCAGAAGCTTTTTTTGATTTCTTTATTAAATCATCTGCTGTATTATTTATTGATTTTTTAATCTCTTTAGCTGCTTCTTCTGAAATAATATTTTCAGTCACGTAGTTTTCTAATATCTTAATGTTTGCATCTCTTCTTATGCTTAACTGCTCTGGTAAATATGTATCACACCATTCTGTTAAACTGTTTGTTCCATCACACCCTGTTAGACATAATGAAAACCCCATTACTAATAGACAACATAGAAATTTTTTTGTATATTTATGTTTTTCTAATATTTTCCATTTCAACTTAATCACTCACTTTCGTTTTTATATTGCTTCAACTAATTTCTCTTTTCTTTGAATTAACAGATATCCTGCGTAAAAAATACATAAATATGCTACCAATCCGGCTATCTCGTTAGACCAATTTCTACTAATTAATACAGAGGATAAATTTATTGTTATGTGAATTATTATTGAAGGTAACAAATTATCTTCTCTGTTATTAACTATTGCAAATACAAGTCCAAGTACAAATGCGTATCCGCCCTGAATCCAGTTACCATGCATTGCTCCAAAGGATAATGCAGTTGCTAAAATTGCATATCTTAAACCTATTGCTTTACATGAATTAAACTGAAAATATCTGAATAACACCTCCTCTGTTATAGGCCCTATAATTCCAGCCACTAAGACTACTAATAAATAATTTCCTGTCAGCACCATCCCTACCGATGAGTTATAAGTTTCCATGAATCTTTCCGGAATCATATAAAGGACTATGGTAATTACCAGATTTAACCAACTTCCTATTACCATGTATCTTCCTATCTGCTGACGGTTTAACTTCTTTATTATCTTTTTGTCAGATTTTCTACTACTGATAACTAATAAGCTGCAAATGATTACTCCACTTATTCCGATGACTGGAAGAATTATCTCATCAGATAATTTAACTAAGGATTCCATCATATTTAGTGAATACTCTAAATCTGACAGTGTCTTTTCTGTTGCTAACCAGCTGAATATTTCCAAGAAGTCCATCTTGAAATTAACACTGTATGTTAGATATGCTGCAAACAGCCCTATTGCTACACCAACTTCAATACCTACATACAGAAACAGCCAACCTATGCATCCTGCATTTCCTTTAATAAATCTTTTCATGTCCTAAGTCCTACCTTTCTTTTTACATGTCTACACACCACACACAAAAATTTTTAATTTAATAATTTTTAATACACCAACTATTCATCCATATGCTTGAAATCAAGTCTATTTCTGAAATCACACTGATTTATATTGTTTTTATTAGTTCTAAAATCCTTTTGAATGTTCATTTTTCAAATAAAAAAGCACACCAACCTACTACAAGTAAATTGATGTGCTCTCTTATGAAATCACTTTCTATTAAACTGCCAACATTTCCCTCAATGCCTCAAATGATAACTCCCTAAATACATTTTCTTTATCCAATGCAATCCTATGAATACCCAGACCGGTCATAATTAAATAATTACACTGCTCTTCCATTTCCAAATCAGACTTTACATGGTTATTTAACATGTATTCATCCGGCAACATTTCAACAATATCGGATTTTTCAAGTTTAATCTCATCATTTTCTATTGCTTCTTCAATCTCTGATACTTTTGTGTAATTTACTTCCAAAGTATCAATTTTCTTATAAATGCCAGGGGTAATATCCCATATTCTTTCACATTCCAGCATTTCACGCACATATTCTTCTGGCATTTCTTGATTTACCCTATAAATGTATAAAATCATTCTATACGTAATCACTCCTTTCATGTAATGGGTAAAAAAATAACCGCTGATTAAACTTCAATCAGCGGTCACTTCGGTTATTGTTATTATTTTTCAAGCAATGCTTCGGCTTCTGATTCAAGGCAAATCAGCTGTTTACCGGATTCATACTGGTAAACTAACACAGTTTCAGTAACTGGCTTTTCACAGAACACACATTTTTCACTGACATAATCTTCATTTTCAGAATCCTCAATGAAAATTCTCTGTTTAGAACAAAATGGACAAGCACCCAGCTTAAAAACTTTCATTTCTCCATTTTTGATGTTAGTGTCTTTTACCATAATAAGAATGTTCTGTAGAATAAAATTATCTACCTTTTCCAGAACCCCATTACTTGCTCTCTGTTCCATTGACATATTCAATTTCTCCTTTCCTTTAAAAGTACTTGGACTATAACAGACCTTTAAATCTATTTAAAGGAAGTAATTTTTTAATGAATAATGTCAATAAACTATCTTTCCGAATACCGCTAATTGGATGATGTGGTCACAAAGGACATTGGAAAAACAAGGTGAATTTAATCTATGCTTGAAATCCAACATTTCATCCTTCCCATATCGTTTCAGTGCTTTTCCTATACCTTTAGCAAGTTTGTCACGATTTAGTTCGTATTCATCACCATTTATATCAATGATCCACAGGGTATTTCCTAAAGCCAAAGATTTAAACACATTTTTATAATCAATGCACTTAATGGAATCACACCAAGTATCAATCATCCTGTCATATGCAGTGTCTAAAATGGTTGATAAATCAAAATCATAAATTTTAATAGGAAAAGTCTCTAAATAAAGGCTAAAATGCTCACCCGTTCTTTTATCATAGTCATCTACTAATACCAAATGTTACCCTCCTTCTACTTTAATTTGGAGGATATTATAACGAGGCTTTAAGGATTCTGCCAGATTGTTTTTATACATTAAAAAAAGTAGACACAACCGAAGTTATGCCTACTCTTAAAAAGGAAATGATATTATGGTCTTCGCACCATAAATAGTTGAATGCATTGATTTTCAACAACAAAAATAAAAAAAAAAGAATTTACCTTATCTAATCTAAATGCCGAAATCCTGGTCTGCAAAAATATCTTCCATTGTTTCATCATTCAAATCACTGTCTTCTGAAAAATGGTTATGTATTAGTTGAACATCCAGATATCTCCAAGAGATTCCATTAAGTACTACATCCACATTATCTGTATCTGTAGCTTTTACTAAAAGCATTCCTTTACCTAAATCCGGATTATCCAAAAGCATTGATGCAAAATACCAATTTCCGATGCCATAGGAATTGTTCATATAGTTTGTTAAACAGCCAATATCACACAGGGTTACGTCATCTTCGTTGTGATAGTAGTAATCCTGATTAGTTACTGTTCCACAGTTAATACAACGTTTCAGTCCATGAGATTCCATGTTATTTAAACAATAAATATCTAAATCATGAAGTGTTTCAAATCTTTCAGATGTTCCATCATTCAAACTTGTAACCTCTATATCATAGATTGGAATGCCACCAACAACCTCACGGAGTTTCTTTTCAATGATATACTCGCCAAAAATCAATTTCTCTTCCTTATTAGAAGAAAGACTACAAATTATATCCTGATAATACATACTCGCTCACAGCTCCTTTACTTTTCAATTTTCTTTGAAAATTATACCGCTGGGAATTTTGAATGTAAGCAAATTTGAAATGATTTATTGATTGAAATTTTGAAGGATTATGATGCAGAGGAAAATAAAAGGCAAGTCCCCTTTGTTGGAGACTTGCCGATTATATTGTTTGAATTATCTCAAGTATACCACTAACTGCTTTAATAGCAATATCAGTGAATACAGTAATATTATCCGTCATTAAAATAAACAGTAATACTGCAAGCACTACATAAGAAATCAATCTCTTTCCAAAATAAACTATAAATGGATTCTTGCCTGTTTGAGCTGTTTCTGTAGATAAAACGGCGAATACTGCATCATCTGAAACAAATCTATGTTTAATTTCACCATTTTTATTTTTAGCCAATGCACTTCCTTTTCCACCGGATAAGGCTGCATTTTGTTTTGCATCTTCACATATATTTCTGAATACCGGGAATGCAATGTAGCAAAGGTCAAAAGCACTGAATATTGTCATCCCTGTAGTTATTAATATTACTACGAATCCTAATGCTGTACTGATAACAGGCAAGAAACCTTTTATTATCTGGCTTGCTGTTTCTGTGTCTGCCCCTATTTTTAAATCACCTGTTAGATTATTTATCTTTTCATCAACATGAGATGCCTCAATTCTTTTATTTACATAATCTTCTAAATCAGCATCTAAATCATCTATTACGTATAAATTAGTTTCAAGACCGACTATTGGAGTGGTTCCAAGATCAGGATTGGTAGTTATGTACTCTGCAAGTCCCCGGTCTTTGATAACAATGTTATTATAATCATCCACTGTTACATTTTCTTTAATAAAGTCCATTGTATCGGAGCTAACTTCAGCATATACACATAAACTGCTACCTAATATTCCGACCAACATTATTAAAGTTACTAATAAAGTTCTAATTCTTTTCATTATGCCACCATTTCCTTTCTAAAGTGTGTTGGACACGCCCTCATTAAGAGGACATGTCCATATTTATAAAATCTTTAACAACCAGCTATTCCACTAAAATAAACTGGATATCTTGGATTTACGCAAACTGAATAATCTATGTAGTCTGTTTTTTTATTTGTATTTTCTACTACTTTTGTATTTGGTTTTACTACATACATCTTACTGCAATCATTTTTCAATATAAAGTAAGTCTGTTGATGCAAAACTACATACTTTCTTATTACATCATCTATTTCTTGCAGAGTACTAAATTTATTATGACCTCTTCTAAAAGCACTGTAATCACCTACTTCAAATACTGTATACCCTTTTTCTCTTGGATTTAAACTATCAATCCAACTTTCTGGTATGTTACGAAGATTTTTAATATGTAATTCCTGTCTTCCACCATATGTCGTTACTTCATATCCACGAGGAGAAGAATAATCCACTGCATAAGCTACTTCCCATTTTTCAATCTCATCTTCATAGTTTAAATATTCCATGTAATTAGATAATATCTCATCTTTTTTCTTATATTCTGGATGTTCCTTCATCCACTCCTGAAGCTTATAATTTAATTCAAATTTACCATTATAACCTTTTCTTACCAATTTAATTTCATAGAATCTATCTATTGTACCGAAACCTCCACCGTATGGATCAAACTTAGTTTCTACACCGTCCATAAAATTCCATTCAATTAACTTCTGTTTTGGATTTCCTGATACAAAGCTTCCATCTAAACCTACACCGCCCATAAATTCGAGCTCCTTTCTAATTTTTAATAATTTTATTGAACCGGACATGCCCTAACGAGGACATGTCCATATTTCCTGCTGCTTAATCTTCATCCCAGTCTTCTTCGTCATCATCAATCACGAAATCATGATTGATATTGGTACGAATCAGGTCATATACCCTTCTTTTGGCCTCTAACTCTGTACAATCTTCTCCCATACTATGTATGCAATCCTGAATTATAGCTCCAAGACTTCTTTTTACATCTTCAGGATCATAAGAGTAGTATGTCTCTTCCATTCCATCTAAACATCCATAGTAAAGTGTCTGTGGATGTTCCTCATAATCAGTTATTCCTTCTACTGCCTCAAATAGCATATCTTTGAAGGAATCTTCAAGTTCCAATGTATTCCATAATTTTTCTACTTTTTTACAGGTTTCTTCAAAGCCTTTGAAATCTCCGACCATGACTTCATCTTCTGTAACTGTTATTCCAGAAGATTGAATATTCTTACGAATTTCCTGCTTAATTTTATTTATGCAAGCATCTTTTTTCTTTAATACCTCTCCTACTTCTACCTCTGGTATGTTTTTAGCAAATTTTCTTATATTACGAACTACAGCTATATTTGTAAATTCATTACTTTCAGGACTATAATCTAAATCTTCTATGCTCTTCCAATACTCTTTGCCTTCCCGATTGTCACGGATTTTATATAATTTACTATCTTTAGGTTTTCCAATGGCTACCACTGTATATCTACCAGCTGGATTAGGTTTACAATCTACTTTGTAACCATGATTTCCGAAGCTTAATTTTAAGTTATATTCTTTAGCATTTTGTTCACAGAACTCTTTTATACGCTTATAGTCTTCCTCAGTAGGTTCAACTGTTTTATGCCAATTTTTTCTATATTCATAAGGGAATGTATCACTATATTTTTTCCAAAAACCTGCTAAATCTTTAAGAGGTTTTAAACTGACTGTCATTTCAGATTCTTTCTCTGCAATATAAACTCTTATACAGTTATGAGCTTCTTCTTCTGAAGTATGTAAAGCAACTCCTTCACCTACAACATATTTACCAGTGTTCGTATCATAGCATCTTACTTTTCTACCTTTAGGATCTACATTTCTAATCAATTCATCAAATGTATAGAAATTCTCTGTTTGTGCTACTGGTTTCTGTTGTTTCTGTACCTGCTGTTTTGGTAAAGCTTTGTCTACAAGTCTTTCGGCTTTATCTATTTGGAGGTTTACAAAGTCGTAGTTTTTAGCTGTTATTTCAGCTTTTATCTGCTTGGCTGTTGCTTTAAACTCAGCTCCATTCTCCTTTTTTAATACGTAGCTAGTAATATTACCTCTAGCATCCCTTATCTTATTAATACATAGAATTTTTTCCATACTGCTTGTCATTCCTTTCAAAATATTCGAAATATTTATTTATTTCTTAAATAATATATTTAACTGTATGCAAATCGGTATATCTACTAATGGACATGCTTATCAATTTTCTTGATAAACATGTCCATCTCTGTTAGTACCAACACAAGTACACTTTAGGGGCTACCTTAATCCAATAAGACCAATACATAACATTAGGAGCTGTAAAGTTATAAAGAATCTTACCGTTTTCATCTCTTATGTATGGCTCACTATATTCTTCCACAGTGTCCAACCATTCTATATTAAACTCATTAGTGAAATTTAATAGTTTATGAGCCAATTTCACAGGATCCATACCTAGCCATTTGGCATATTCCTTAATTCTTTCTGCAAGCTCTTTCACTTCTTTCTTATCATCCGCATCTAAGCTTTGGATGTATTGAGATGGGAGTTTATAACTATTAGCTGCTCTGCATATCAATATTTCTGCTATTACCTTATCTGAAATGCCTCTTAGCACCTTTTTTCTATCTTCCAAAAAGGCATCTGCTGGTATTGTCATGCGACCTTCTTTGGCTAAGTAGTCATTCCACTCATCAAAATTGGTATAACCTGTAGATTTTAATATGTAGAATTTACTATTTTTATTAACATAATTTCTATCCATTGCTTTTTTAACCAAACGACCTGCCTTATCTATTTGGAGATCTAAGAACTCGTATCTACCAGATGCTACCAATTCTTTTACTTGTTTAGCATTTAATACTTCTTTTCTTCCACTCTCAAATTGAAGTGTGTAATGCATAGTCACCTGCTTACCATTAATTCGTCTTATCTTTTCAACGCATACGACTTTTTCCATAACGTATACCTACCTTTCTAAAAATTTAAAATTAATTATTTATTTTATAAATAATATATTTAACTGTTATGTTTTAAGTATCTCTCAAACTACACATGCCTCATAATCTAAACCGGTAATACTGTCCATAGTCTGTATACAATCCCTTATATCTGAGCTACTATCTAAAGTAGTGTAATCACCACTTATTAACTTTCTTTGAAAGCGATATACATGACCACAATCATCTTTAGATAAAATTATTCTGTAATTTTTGATGCCGATTGAGAAAACTTATAATTGTTTGAAATAACTTCTTGGAAGTTATAAGGGATTATAAGTTGTCTCGTTTCCTTTCTCTAAATATTTTTATTAGGGTTTCTCTTTCATCCTACCCGGGTTCGCATCTTATTGATGCTACTTGCGTTGATATGGTAGTCCAGAGACTTTAATTCCTCGCATCGGTGCGAGTACATGTTTATTACTGCTTCTGTTTCTATGCTTGTAATAAACTGATTCCGTAGTTTTCTAAGTTATGAGCTGCATTAATATCTCGGTCCTCTATGTGTCCACATTCTAGACAAATGTAGGTTCTTTGATTGAGATTCATCTTATGTACTGCTCCACATTTACTACAGATTTGGCTTGATTTAAAATTCCTTGGTACCTCTATGAAATTACTGCCTTGGCTCTCGGCTTTGTATTTTATAAAGGTTTTTAATTGGTATAGGTTTTGCTGTTGGATTGCTTTTGAAAGATGTTTGTTCTTCATCATTCCTTTAATATTCAGATTTTCCATGACTATTGCTTTTGGACATCTGTTTACTATCTCTCTAGAAATTTGATGATTATATGTCTTTCTGATGTTTTGAAGCCTTCTGTCAATTCTTTTGGTCTTAGCCTCTAACTTCTTGATGTTATTGGTTTTGATGAATTTGGGTTTACCTGTATCTGGATTGATAAACTTGTTCATCTCATACTTTCGACTGATTTGACGTTGATAGCGTTTCTTTCTTTTCTCTAGTCTCTTGATGTTCTTAGAAGTCTTATTGATATTCTTATAAACAATTTCATTGGAACATATTGCTGTGTCTTTTACTCCAAGGTCGATTCCTATTATTTCATCTGTTAATTGTTTCTTTGGTTTTGGAATATCTACTGCAAATGTTAAATTCCAGTGCTCTCCATCAAATTTTACTCTGCCATTGGAAATTGTAATTAGGTTCTCTGTTAAAGCCCATAGGTTATATTCCTTAGCGTGATTAGAAAGTTGAACCCAGCCGATGCCTGATAGTTTTACTTTGTTGGTGTGGTCGAATTTGATTTTAGGAATACTTTTGTATTCTATTGTTCCATTCTCAAGTAATACTGCACCACAATTCTGAATATCTGTTTCAATGTAAAATGATATATTACAATTTTTTCTGGATTTGAATTTTGGAAATCTATTTTGACCTTTAAACATCCTAGTGAAAGCATCATCACAATCGAGGACTGCTTTCTTGAGAACTTTGTTATGAATTTCATTTAACCATTGATACTCTGGCTGTTTCTTTAGCTGAGTAAGAAGTTTACACATTTCATATCCAGATAAACTTATTCCTTCTTCTGTATACAGACGTTTCTTTTCTGCAAGAGACCAGTTGTAAATGAATCTGGCTGCATTAGATGCTTTCCAGAAGTATTCTTCCTGTTCCTTGGTTGGAATTAGACGGAATGAAAATCCTCTCATCATGTTAATCACCACCTTCCGTTGAATCAATTATTTCTATTATGGTTCCTAATCTCATACATAGTCTTTCAAGAAATTCAAATGCTTCATTAGCTAATACATTTCTTTTTAGAATGACTATACTTGAAACTTCACTAGCTACTACCTTATCTATGGCAGTATTTAATCCATCCCTTAATAAACTATCTTCTGATCCAATGTCTGTGATGATTTCAAATTGATATCCATTAGCTATACAATATGTTTTTACATTTTCTATTTGTCTCTCCAAATCATCCTTCTGTTTTTGTGTTGATACTCTGCAATAACCTATTACCTTTCTTTCTTTTAAGTTTCCATGTTGAAGTCGGATTCTTTGTTCTTCAGAGTAATATCTATAACCATTATCTGACTTCTTTACTGGAATAAGTTTTCCTTCTTTTTCCCAGTTTCTTAGTGTTTGAGGTGTTACTCCTACTAATTTTGAAAACTTATTAATTGAATACAATGTATCCAGCCTGTTCATAAACTCACTCCATTCTAAAAAAATTTAATATACTTCCTATCAAAGTAATGCTATAAAACAGGCCTTATCTTATATTCAATTTGTAACTTATAGTCCTATTTATAAGTTATTTCTAGCTGTTAAAATCCTTGATTTTCCAACCATTTATTAATATCTTCTATAAATGACTTTTTTACTTTCATCTTTGTCTGTAACCTTTCTTTAAAGTAGGATGGACATGCCACCTTAATGTGATTAAGGTACATGTCCATTATTTTTAAATGCAAGGATTTACTCTTAGATAATTAATCGCATACTGTATAATCTCTTCTAAGGAGTTTCTTTCCATTAATTTTCTTTCACTATTTTTCATTACTAAAGAAATGGAATAAATCCTACCTGCTCTGCTGTTCTGTCTGCTTGCAATTTTTAATTCGTTTCTGCCTTGGCTTTTCAACCACTTGTTGGCATCTCTAACTGATGTAATTTGAAATCCCATCTCTGTCACCCCTTATTTCCTAAACCATTTCAAAAGCGTATTTCCAAAGGTATTTCTGTTTACTTTCTTTGAAAGTGCTTCTGCTTTCTTGTCAAGTTCGGCTATCTGCTTAGATGCCCATTCTGCTGCTTCCTTATGGGTTTTGTCATAAACAATTACACCAACAAAGGCATTTTCAACTACCCTACCGGTATTACTGTCATAAATATTAGCCACTTTTTTATGTATAGCGTATCTATTGGTATCTACATTAGAAGACATCCTAAAACACTGAATATTACTAATTCCCGGGAAGTAGTTCTTTCTGTGCATCAGTGTACATTCTAAGTACTGATCACCATACATTATGTATTTCCAATTATTAGCTGTATTCACAACTTCTAATTTAGCCGGTGTATAATGATATTTATTCATCATATAGAGCTCAAAGTGATTTAGAAATTGGTCTATATTAGATGCTGTTAATGAACCCAACATATTAAATGGTGCATCAAGTAAAACTATTCTATTATCTTGAATCACTGTAACCACCATCTGTTTGTGCTGGAACATATTATAGGCTCTCTCAAATATCACTTCTAAATCTGTTGATTCACTACGTCTGTTGATTTTACTTAAAGTCTGCTGTTCATTTTTCATAGTCTTATCTACGATTCGACCATCTGAGGATAACTGTAAATTCATTACGTTATATGACCTATTATTCAATAAATCCAGCATACCTTTACGCTTAAAGTTACAAACATTTCCAGATTCATCACTCATAACATATTCAACAATGCTACCAGCTGAATTTCTTATTTTTTCGATACAGTAAACATTTAGTGCCATATCTTTCCTACCTGCCTTCCTTATTTAAACCAATTTCTAAAGCTACTAAATAAAGTTATTAAAAACTCTCTGCTAGTCATTTTATATTCTTCCTGCTCTCTCATATTGTTATTTGCTACCGGATTTTTACTTAGTTTTATCTGATTATTTATACGTATAATACTCATATTTTCACCGACATAAGTATTTAACATCTGATTTGGATTATCTAATTTAAAGGCAACTATGTTGTAATTTTTACTGTTATAGTAATAATCTCTAGAGTCTAAATATCTAGCTACAAAGTCATCATTACTTCCTTTTTTGTCAGAACTCAAACTAAACTCTGCTTGAGGTTTTATATTGAAGACTACCACTTTAACTACGCCATCATTAGAGATAATTCTTAATTCATATGGAATTAATCCTTTATTACAAATGTAATTTCTAAAGGAGCTAAGTATCATACTCATGTATAATTCAATTAACTTAGCATCTTTTTCTATTACTTTATCCACTTTATGTTCACAAGATAATGTAAAGAATTTATCACCTCTATCAATGAACCCAAATTCTACATCTTTTCCGTTCATCAATGCTCTAGAGGCTTTTTCAAATTCCCTATAAACTGCATCCGTTATTTCATTATTTACTGCCTTATTCACAAGTCTGCCGACTCTGTCGATTTGGAGGTTTACAAAGTCGTAGTTTTTAGCTGTTATTTCTTTTTTTATCTGCTTACCATCTGCTTCAAATATTCTTCCACTCTCATCCTGCAATGTATAAGATATAATATTTCCGCTTCTGTCTCTGTTTTTATTAATACACTTAATTTTCATATTGCAATCACTCCCAATCTTTCTTAATTTCAAAGCCTCTCGCTATATTTTCAATCACTTCATCATAGTCATCTGCTGCATGGTCTATAGCATCTAAAAAACTGAATGACATTGTCATTACACTAAACATGTAGATATGAGTGCTTATCATTTGTCCTTTAGACATATTCACCATTTTTATGATGCTGTATTTTGAAGGGGAAACTCTTCTAATCCAATCTTCTACGTCATATAAAGAAGTTGGTTTGCTAATGATGAAATCTTCACTGTCTGTTTCCTCTGGTTCCTCTGGTTCCTCTGTCTCATCCCAGTCTGGTTTTATTCCATGGAATTTAAAGAATTTAATGATACCGTCTAACTCTTTTCCATATTCTGCTTCAAATGGAATAAATGCTGTATCATCCAACCATATTCCAAATTTCTCTGCTGTACTTTTATATTTTGAAGGCACCCTCACTTCTACACCTACGGATAATCCATGTACTTTTTCATCAGACATTTCAAATACCCAGCCAGCCTCACTTCTAATAATCCAACCTCTGATGTCACCGAGTGACTGTGGTTTTGTGTAATATTCTTTCCAATCCTTATATACGTCATAGAAAATATACAACTGCTCTACTAAGTTATTTACATCACCATCTTTTACTGCTATAAATTCCATCTCTGCTGAATCTGCTTTGTTACAGACGTAAACACCATCTTCACTGAAGTCATTTGTACTTTGTATTAAAGGTGAAATTACAATTTCTTTATCTTTTCCCACACGCTTTAACCAATTTCTCACATCTCCCAGTGTCTGTGGCTTTGTCTGTTCTAAATCTTCGATACTTTCTAATTCTGTTGTCTGTTTTGTTAAATCCATACTGCTCATCTCCTTTAATCTACTTTTAATTTATTCAGCGGAATTATGTTTCCGTTAATTTCTACTGCATCAACCATTATTTCCATTGGACTTAGTTCTCGGTATGATCTGTAGTTGAGATGTAATGCATTTCTGCTATAAGAAAATTCCAAAGCTCTTATCCAATTTTTATAAACTATTATTTTTTGTTGATGTTCATAGGCATTTATAAGCTTACGACTACCTATGTAATCACCATAATTGTCTGTTGGTAATTCAATACCATCTAAGTAAGCTAATACTCCTGGTCTGTCATGCAATTTTTCTAACTCTATCTGTCCTGAAATAATAGCCACTAGTACATCTGTATTTACTTTATTAAAGAAATATAAATTCTTTATTTTTAATAGAGGAAGTCCAAACTTATTAATAATACTTTCATTATAGGTATTAATAACAAAACATGATGTCTTAGTCTCTTTTAAATATTCTTCAATTAAACTTACAGGTACATTACCTGTAACCTTTAATCCTACTTTTTTCTTTCCTAAGATATAATAATCTGCAGTTATGATTTCTATTGAATTTGGATTAGAAATTCCTTTCCTTCCCATCTGCTCATCTCCTTCCTACTGCCAATCCGGTTCTACTCCAAAAGAAACTAAAAAACCGATTATGTTATTCATTTCCATTCCTTCTTTTCTTAATCTTTGAATGGCATGTGTTCCATCCATTGGAGGTAAACCATTACTCTCTGCATCTTTTACAGAAACATAAATCACATTACTTTCTGCTACTGAATACAACTCTTCATGTATATGAAACAAATCATCTTTTCCTGCTCTTTTTATCCAAGCAATGACTTCTTGAAGTGTCTCTGGATGTTTTAAATGTTCTTCTACTTTACCGATTGCTTCAAATTCCAAGTCTTCATACTTTAAAAGGAGGTTTTGTTCCTCTGGTTTTAGAAACCAATCACGCCTTACACCATGAAAACTAAGAAAGTCAATCACACGACTTGTATCTATTCCATTTCTTGTCATGGGTGTTTCAATAAACACCATATTGGTCACTTCATCTCTAAGGTAAATACCTTTATTTAGTGCATTCTCCCTATTAATTTCAATGAATACTCCACGCTTCATACCGTATCCGGCTTCATTAGAAATGCTGTAAACATCTTTCATATCTCTTCTATATATCCAGTCTCTGATTTCACAAATTACCCAAGGCTTTCTATATACAAAATAATCATCATCCTCATAATTCTTTCTGAATAATCCAAACATTTTACATGTTTCCTCCTTTTAATCCTCGTCTGCTCCTAACACCCTATCAAGTCCACCACTTTCCTCATAAAGTCTGATTAGATTCTTTGCTACTATATCCAAGGCATCATTTACGATATCCATCCTATATAACAGCTCACCTATTAAACCTACCAAGTCAGCTTCTGTAAATTCTGTATCTGCTGAAATCTCTCTCTCCAGTTGTTTATTTAATCTTTCTAAATCTGATGTATCTAATCTCATCTCACTGCATCCCCCATTAAAAAATTTATTTTTTAATTTTTAAAATTTATATATACTACTAATCAAAATGCCAATTTTATAGCACATTACCAAAATCACCCATGTCATCAAAATATTACTTACTGTTATATAATTTATTGGAAATTCAACTTTTTCCTTTCCATGCTCAAAAATCCATATCTTAGGCTCTGATGGTTATAAATACCATTTCCTATGGTGTTTTAGGCAGGGTGTTTAAACATTACTTATGAGAAATTCAATGTACTACTCTCCTTAACCCCCATGTGTAACTGACATTAGTAATATGGTTGGCAAAATTAGAATTAGAAATTTATCTCTATGTCTACCTTCTTTTTCATCAATGACATCCGTTGTTTCATTTAGTTGCCTGAAATTCATGAGATTTTCTTGATTTAACTTTTCATTTATTTTTGATTTTTCCTACTGTTATATAGTTTTTAGTTAATAGGTATAGTGAGCGGAGAAAAAACTTGATTGTTTCATTTAGTAGGGTAGGAAAAGAGATTTTACCCTAGATCGACTTTTCAATTATTTTAGAAAAATTAGTACTGAATAGTGATATGACTTTTTGGTATTGTGATTTAAGGGATTGTAATATATAAACCCTGACTATGTTTTCTTTTTAGCTTGGATTGCATCGGAAATTTAGAAGAAATGGTTTTTCACTTATTTTTGATAATAGCCACTGAATAGCTATTAATGGATATGCTCTGAACTAAATGAGACATCTGCATCTTTAAAATTGGTTACTGTTATAGCTGATGATTTTTATTTTAAATAAACCAAATTAGAGGAATATCGGTTATGAAGCCTTATGTATTACATCTTAATCGAGTCATGCGTAACCTACCTCGCCTCAATGTTCGACCGTGAGACAAAATTATGTCTCTGATTTTGTGTCGTGTATGGTTATTAAAATTTTAAAGCATAGCTGCTCTGACCCCTATGCGTAACCGACATTAGTACTATGGTTGGTAAAATTAGCATTTATTTCCTCTTGACTGTCTCTCTACAAGGGTAATGATAAACATTTTTAAATTTATGGTTGGCTTGGGTTATGTAAAATAAACTTATTCTGTTGTTATGCTTTGTAATCTTCTTAGATGTTTCCTAAGGGTTCTTATGGTTTCCTATGGTTCTTATGGTTTCTGTTCTTTTCTTATGTCTTATGATTTCTCTTCCACCCTCTAATATTCAGATGTCAAAAAGCCGTTTTTACCCATAATAAAATACTCAGAAAGGTTGAATTTTTTTATAAAATGCTGATTTTACCCCAATGTATAGTGAAATGCCAGAAAAATTTTTTATTCTGCTCGACCCCAAAAATCGCCACTGCTTAGGGTGTTTTTAGATGCCAAAATTACCTAAACTTTCCACCCGAATTTTTGAAGATAGGACTGAAAGGGATTTTGAGGTATTAGTTAAAATAGAGGATGAACTAAGGATTTTTACATAATGGGTGCTGTTATAGGCACAAAACATAAACTTTTACCGGCATTTCCATAAGGTTTTGGAGGTCAAAGGGAGGATAATAAAAAGAGCACATCCGCTTTGGATGCACTCTTAGGTTTTGACTGTATTACTATTATTTATATTTTCTTTTATAAACTTTTAATTGTTTCAAGTCCTTCTTTAGTGATGAATCTCTTTTCTTTTATGCCATATCTAACCAAGAGCCTTGCATCCCTACTCGTAAATAAACTCATACTATATTCAACTGTATGTTTATCTGCTCTGTTGTTTTAAACATGTCCCTGGGTAAGGGACATGTCTTGGTTTTATTCTCCAATTAAATTATTGAAAATATTATATGCCTTCTTATTTCCATCAAAGTGACAAATGTCATGCCACTTGAGTTTTCTTACTTTTTCATAATCTTCTTCACCTTCATCATAATTATCGAGTATATCTTTTATAGCATATCCTGCCTCTTCTGCCGCTTTTACCATTTTTTTAGTTACCATTAAAGCATTAGATGTTACTACTAAATCAGAAAATGTTCTATTATCATAAAAACAATTATCTGATATAACAAATTTATAAGTATCCTCATCACAAGCCAATGTAATCAAGTCTTTGATAAGCTCATAACTTGCATCCGTTACTTGTATAAAGTCTTTAACGCTAGTTGGAAGTGTACTATGTCCTAATTTTTCTGCATCATCTTCATCTTCGTAAAAATCATAATAATCATACAATGCAATGTAAGATTCTTTTATCTGGTTTCTTATGTCATCTATTAAACCTTTAAAGTAAATCTTAATTTCTAATGGCATCTTACATACGAATTGATAATCTATTTCAATTTCATTTGAAAATATGTCATCACATCTTATTCCGGTGTATTGATATGTAAAGTCCACGCAATACTCTTTTACCCAAAGCTTTAATCTTTCAGCAAATGTTGGCTGGAAATTATTAATTCTTTCCAATGCTTCTCTTGTTTTGTTATCTGTCTCTTCTGTTTCTGTGTTTGCAAATACTAAACTCATGTCCATGTAAATGTCCTCATACTTTCTGTTAATTTTAATTTTTAAATGTCTGTCTGTTGTTTTAGATGTATAGAAATCACATAAAAATCACCTCTTTTTTATTATCTACACACCTATATATAAATGTCTGCGGAACCGTATATTTCTTTCTACGTATGCCCCATTACAGAGGCATATGTCTTCTATTTTCTTTTCTTCTACTAATCTCTCTAGCGTATCTAATCCAATAGATATTCCCTAGGTTGTTATTATCAAAAACCCAACTCACTGCAACGCCATTTCTATTATTATCTTCTTTTATTTCTTCTCTATAAAGCTCTCTTAATTTATCAAATCCTTTATCAATTTCCTTTGTTATATAATGATAATTAGAAGAACATATATAAGATGTTATAGGCATTCCTTTAAATTTGCCGTTATCAAACATACATAATGATGCTATGTCTTTTTCATTAAACATCCTAAACAACTCATCAATGTATCTAAATGAGTTACCATATGTTTCACTAGTTGCTTTGTAAAAATTAGCTACTCTTTCAGGAAGATTAGATTTATTGATTATGTCTATATAATCACAAGGTAAAGTCTCACCAGGTAAATATAAACTAGCATAGGATTCTCTTGCTTGTTTCTTAATATCTTCTACTAATACTCCTATGTATTCATATACTTCTACGAGCATTAATCCTTTTTTATTAGCTAAAGAATAGTTCCCTTCTGCTCTCTGCTCATCTAACCAATTTTTTACTACTTCTGGAAGTGCTTTGAAATTTTCTGTTGTCTGTAAATTCATTTAAATGTCCTCATACTTTCTTTTTAAATTTTATTGTTTCCTGTAAATGTCTGTCTGTTTTTACTAGATGTCTACCCGTCCATCAAAATCCTCCTTATTTTTATTTTTTACACCTACCTATATTTAAATGTCTGCGGTACCGTACCTCTCTTTTTTCAAATGCCTACCCGTCCATTCAAAATCCACCTTTCTTAAAAATTTTTATACCATCTAATCTATATCAAAATGCATGAAATCAAGCTCTCCTCACACTTAACGCCTACCTATTAATAAAAATTTTTTTTGAAAATTTAAAATTAAATGTATGGGAGGATATTGGAGGATAAACTAAGGTTGTAGATGTATGAGGTGAAATGGAAAAAAAGGCGAAGCATTGAGCTTTTTATACTCTGCTTCGCCTTTTATACTCTGCTTCGCCTTTTATAAAATACGTTGACTTTGAATTGTTAGGTTCTTTAGTTGGGATTGAGTGAGTTTGTCTCTGCATTGAAGCAGAGATAGTTTGGCTTGGAGGTCTGAGGTGACTTTGTAGATGTTTTTTGGTGTATAACGTTCTGTTTCATCACCACTTTTGCAGTAAATAAACCTTATTATGTAGTTCTCTTCTAAAGCAAATAATTCATCTATGGGAGCAATGCTTTGTGATTTATATATAACTCTTAATACTATTTCATCTGCATTATGTTTAAGGTACTCTATGTTATCCTCCGCATTCCTTAATATCTCAATGTCTTTTTCATATATATAATTAATACTAATCTCTGAATTTGGTGCATTCAAATTACAGGTGTAAGTACCACCAGGTAAAAATACTGTGTTCATATCCATTGGGCTGGTCTCCTTTCCTAGATAATAGGTTCGCAGTTATCTATATATTGTTTAAATATTTCTTGTGTTAAGTTACCTTGACTATTTAAAATGTTTAATTTCGTTGTATCTTCTGGAGATAATTTATAAATATGATTTAAACTATAATAGTCTGGTTCTCTATCCCATTCGCTATGAGAATATTTGAACTCGATTATGTATCTATCTACAAGTATGAAGAAATTATCATATAATTCAAATTCTACAGGGTAATATATCATGCAAAGTTCAATTTTATCTTTACGGTCTCTTAAATAATCAATGTATCTCTTTGGTTTCCTTAATCTTTTAATATAAAGTTCATCAATGTAAATACTCTTTATCTCATCTTTGTATTTATTGCATATTTTTAAATAAATGTAATTAATTTCCATATTTATGCTCTCCTTTCGTTATGTCCACAGATCCTCTTCATCCTCAAATCGACAATAGATTTCATAGTTAAGCATTCTCTCATCTAAACATTCCCTCAGGTAGTCACCGATTGGAATTGATTGCAGATTTGGATAGTTTTCAATGTCAAGCCATCTGTCCAATGCTTCTTCTAATATTTCTTTGATTAATTCTGTGTCATCTGCATCTATTGGAATTACTATGAAATCAATAAAAGGATTTAACTCGCTGTAGATGTTTATTACTTTAATTGTCTGTACCATAAAATTTTTACCTTTCCAACCAACTAAACAACTTTTATTTCTTATTATTTTTACGCTTGAATTCTGGTCTCTTTCTGTTTAGCCCGTGTAAGTGTACTAATGGAAATGCCGGTAATCTCGCTAACTTGTCGGTATGAGTATTGATGCAGAAGGAATAGTGCGTGTTCAATCTGTGCTCTCTTATATTTTTTAGGTCTGCCCTCACGGTAGTCAGGTTTTTGTCGTGCAATCTCTTTTCCTTCAGATGTTCTTTCTACAATCATATCTCTCTCAAATTCGGCAAAGGCCAAGAAAATATTACGCACCAATTTTGAAGCCGGTGTATTATCCAAAATACCTAAATTTAGAATATGCACCACCACACCCTTTTCAATTAAACTCTCAATTAATTCAACGCCTTGAGAAATAGACCTTGCCACCCTATCTAATTTAGTAACAATCAAAACATCCCCGGGTTTTAGTACTTCTAACAACTTGTCTAATTCAGGTCTCTTACTTTTAGTACCAGTGAATTTTTCTAAAAAAATCTTTTCCGCCCCATGCTCTTTCAATGTAATTTCTTGAGCTTCAAGCGAGTTACCATCTTTTGCCTGCTTTTTTGTTGAAACTCTTGCATAACCATATTTCATTCAAAAATCCCTCTCTTCCTATTAGAATTACTCATTTTTACCAAGTACTTTTGACCATATATATTGACCATAAACAAACCCACTGAAATCAATGTGTTGTAAATTTCCTCATAAATTACAACTTATGAACATCCTTATTTTTAAAAAGAGGGTTAACCCAACTATTTATGTAATAGTTGAATTAACCCTGGTTAAATTATTTTTAATTAAAATCCACTAAACCACTACTCGCCCATCCCAAAACTCCGTGTGGGTCGTTTCATGTAAATCAATATTCTTCCGGAAAAAGCAATGTAATATAGTGATCATCAGGTGTAAAATTTTCTGTTTTACCGTTCCAGCTCTCAATTAAATATAACTTTCCATTAAATTCAATGCCTTCTTCATCCTCAAAGAAATATTCCATCTCAAAAAATGGGTTTTCCTGCATAATTTTGATGCTGTAACCTTTATTATCAGGTTCATCCACATATTCAACATTAATTACTTGGAAATAATCAACGTTCTGTTTCACAGACCTAATCACTGCAGCATTTTGAAATGCAACATTAAAAATTAAACTTATCACATTGATAGGTACTCTCTCTTTTACACCAGCCGTTATAGTGATTGGAATGTTTGTAGTACAAAAATACTTAAGTCCAGCCATTTCATTTTTCTCCTATCTAAATTATCAATTTTTTTGTGAAAAGGATTATAACGCTGACACTTAAATAAATCCTTTGATTTACAAATTACATGAAGAAAGAAAAGCCAGCACTGAATATCAATGCCGACTTTCTTTTAGATGTTTATTTAGACAGTGTAATTGTCTACATAATCTAATAAAGCTACCACTTCTTCTACAGATGTAGGATTTACAATTACCTGATGAGAATACTGACCATTTTCTGTATGATATTCTGCATGAGCTGTAGTTGTCATCATTGCTGTCGCATCTAATCTATTATCCCAGTCTGCTTTGTAATGATGGGCCTCATAAGCTGTTATATCAATGATTTTTCCATTTTTATTATGCAAATCATTTTTAGTAATTGCTCCGGTATGTAATAACCAAAGTATAATAGATATTGATACAGGATAGTTAGTATCTACTACTGCTACTTTATTATTATCTTCGTCAGTCTCTTTTTTATAATGTCTAACTCTTGGATAGCTCATTCTCCAAATACCTCTACCTGCTTCTGTATTTCTATTAAGGCACATACTTTTACCTTCGAATATATCAGATAAACTTTCACCTGCAATTTCTTTATCGAATACTGCTACAAATGGTTTTTCTGCTGATAATTTAACTAATACTACGTTATCACATTCACAATAGATGTTTTTTGTACCATTAGCTGCACCTACTACTTTTACAGATTTAACTATTCCATCGTTTACGCACTCTTGAAACAACTGATTGTACATTTCTATAGCTGATCCGTCACCTGTTTCACCTGGAATGTTTACCATACCTACTGCTGTCTGTCCTAATTCATTGATAAAGTTTAATTTTTTCATGCTATCATTTCCTTTCTACGCATATATAATTTATTGATTTTTTATTTTTTAATTATTTATACTTCTTATAATTCAAATGCCTGCACACAAGTCCATTTCAAAAATCACAATGTATTACTATATTTTTCCAATGTAGAAACCCCTTATTTTATGTTTAATTTTTCCAATTCAATGTATAGAAAATGTACATAAAAAAGAGACATGTACATAATCACTTATATACATGCCTCCCATATAAACCTTATTTAATTTTATTGAAGTTCCTATGCCAGTACTCATAACAGCTGTACTCATTATCTTTGCACCGGTACATATCCACAAACTCATTATGAATTGGTATTTCACGAAATACGCTTAACTTACCATGACTATAGTCAAAACACCTATCTATCATGTCATCATAGCATTTATAAGCTGCACGGCTATTCTTAAAAGTGTAAAGGAAAGGATAAGAATAGAACTCTTTAACATATACCATGTTATTATCTAATAGAGCTACCGTAGCAAATATCACATGCCAACGCTTTTCATTAGGATAATACCAGCCTTCTCTAAAATATAGAAAAGACCTTATCTTTAATATAGAAAGTTCACTACTTTTTATAATATCTCTATCATCATTGGAAATGTTTGGATTTTCTACACCTAAGCTAAAAATATCTAATTGTTCACACATATTTTAAATGTTTGTTATTTCTGTTATTTTTGTTATTTCTGTTATCTATTAATCTCAGATGCAAATCTTTCTTCAAACTCTTTCCTTGATAATAAGAAGTAGTGCCAAACTAAACCACTTCCTTCTAAAACCACAGATCCAATGTGTTCTTCTTTGGTCAACTTGTTACCCCAATCATGTCCGGTGCCAATAGTTATAATAACAAAGTCCGAATATTCATCTCTTTTGACATTATACCAGAGTCGAGGTACTTCAAATTGAAGACCAACACTCATCACATTCGCTCTCGCCTCCCTACCTGTGTTAAAAGGTAACTCTACTTCCTCAATGCCATTAATAAGCGCCAAATCAATCTTATGAACTAACATAAAAAATCACTCCTATCTATTTAAAGTAGAAGTGATTATATCAGCTAATATAAAATTATTTTAGTTTGAAATTATTTATTGAAAAATGTATGCAACTTTTATCTTAGGATTATCATCTTTTTAATTGATATTCTTTCTGTAGTCATGTAATCAATTTTTGATAATTGGACTATATAAATTATTACTTGATTAGAATTTTTTATCTAATCCGTTGACTTCTGTAACTCAAAATATCACCTTCATGTAATCGATTTTTACTACTTGGACTATACAAACCTTCCCTTGTTTAAAAATTTTGATCTATTCTGTACCTTCACTATTTATCATTTTTTCAATTATTTTTTAGTTTCTTCTTATTGAATATATACCTTACTTAAAGTTTAATCCTTTTGTATATTTCTCTTCCTATTAATAACTAGTTTATAAGGTGTTATACTTTTTAAATCACATTGATTAAATTGATTATTTTGATTAAATTGATTATTTTGATTATTTTTGAATGTATTATCTTTTAATTTCAATTTTTTATTTCATAAAATTATATGCAAAGATTTGGTGTACACCCTGGATTTCTCCTTTCTCTCTTTGTTCCCTTTTATGTTCCCTTTAGGTTATCAAGTGCTGGACCCCCCATTTTACAAGGGTTTCAGCTCCGAAAGGTGGGTTCAAGTCCCATCTTCCGCATTTTTCAAATGCTCGGGAAGCCTTATAAATCAAGGCTTCCCGCGTTTTTTATTTTCTCAAAAATTGTTTCCAAATGTTTCCAAATGTTTCCAACTCTTTGAAGTCAATGCTGTACTGATAAGTTCAGGCATTTCGTCCTTTCTAGTAGAGAAAAGATAATTTTTTAATAATGTTGACTCGTCTACGTGTCCTGCTACCGCTCGAATCGCACTAATATCAGCAATATCCTGTTTAATACATACATCAAGCATATTAGATAATGTTGTTTTTCGAATCTTATGCGTAGACCTACGGTCAATTTCCAGTTCATCGCATAAAGCATACAATCTTTTTAAAACGGCATTTCCTTTAATCCTATTATTGTTATAGACAAATAAAAAATCCTCATCTGATTGCTCATTTGTATTATTTGTCTTTATCAGTAGGTCTATAATCCCACAAGCTTCTTCTGTCAACGGAATATCCCTTACAGATGCCATTTTTTTAGGGTCTCCTACTACAGAACCTTCGTATTGAAGTTCGCCTTTTTCATTTCTGAAATATGTTCTTGTTTCACCTTGTGAAACATGAAGAATTTTTTTCTTTTTGTCATAATCAGAACTTCTTAACGCGACTAATTCTCCAACTCTTAGTCCTGTCTGAAATAATAACGCAACTCCTAAATAAGAAGTCTGTCTAACATTTTCCTTAAATTTTTTATATGCCAGCTCAATTATTTTCTCTAATTCATCCTTAGTGAATACCTGTGTTTCATCCTCTGGTTTAGTATAATCGTCTAAAAGGTCTTTTCTGTACGTTGCCCTTAAATATGTGTTTTCCTGTATAAGTTCTTCATCGTAACAATAAATAAAAATATTTTTAAAAATTGTTACCAAATTATAAAAGGCTTTTCTGTTAGTAACTCCGTCTTTAATAATTCTCTGATTCAGCCATTCTGTTATCTGGCTCTTAGTCATTCGTTCTAACGGAATGTCAACAATAGGGTCATTAACATAGTATTTCTTCCAATCCCCTTCGATTCTTCTGATAGTAGAACTCTTTTTCGTACATTTACTTTTATACTTAATCCAAACCGGGTACATCGTACGCAGTGTGATTGCTTTCTTTTCTTCTTTTACTTTATAAAAATCAATTAGATAATCTATGATTTCTTCATACGTATTCTTTTTAATGATTTTTCTCTCTTTACCTTCTTTTTTTACTGTGGTACACCATCTGTTATCTTTTCCTGTCATTTGTTTGATTGAGTATGTGTGTACTTTAAGTACGAGTTTTTCAAGTTTTTTATTCATAATCTCCTTTTTTTCTCGCACCTCATCAAAGGTTAAAATCTCGGCTTCAATCTGTTCTTCAAAGCCCTTACAAATTTTCTCATATTTTTCCGCATATTCTCTAAATTCAACTAAATTATCGTTCATTCTATATCCATTTCTGACAATCAGATATTGTCTACTACAATGGATAACCATGTCGTTACGTAGGGCACAAAAAGCTTTCAATGATTACCATTTGGTTGTTATGTTTCAATGTCCGAATCTTCCTTTTAGCCAACCAAGCTTAAATTGTTAAATACTATATTTTTGTAAAAATATTATGATTAAATAATTTCCATATTAAATTTTCTTATCATTATTCTACTTTGTATAAATTACTTATAGAGAATATGACACCGCCCCTGACTTGTAATCATCAGGAGCCGTGTATATACTAATTCAATAAAAATCCTTTTGACGTAAAACTGCCCATTCCGTCCAAATCAAGGTCTCTTCCTAATGCTTCATAATCTATGTAACTGGAAAGAAAGCCAAGATTTCTTGTGTCAACACATCCCCATTCGTGAATGTACGCATATCCAAGGTCATAATCATTTTGGATATCTGGATATAGGCTGTAGTCATCTAATTTATCTATGGCATCGTCAAGAGTTTCTGCTCCTGACATTATCTCTGTAATCGCCTGTACGACTTCTTTCTCATAAGAAGAAAGCTCCTCGTATCGGGCAAACATTTCATTCAGACTATAGATATTTTCATACTCTGAAATCTCTAAGTCCAAATCATAAATATCGGTATCTGCTATGAACCATTCTTCATACTCCTTATTGATACCTACTACTTCTTTCAAAAAGGCGTTCAGTTCTTCTTCTTCCTGTCCTAACATAAACCATCCGCCAACCATTTCACCTTCGTTGTACTTTCCTAAATTAGCAATATAAATCCCATTCATAACAGATTCTCCTTCTGTAAAAAAACTCTATGTAATTGTCAAGGTGCCAAAAGAGCATATTTCGCCCTCGCTTTATAATATTATTATCCCTGATTTCAAACCTTCTTTAAGAAAAGCTGGGTCACTAACAACCCAGCCCTCCTTAAAATATGAGAAAAATCAAAGATTGGATTATGGCTCAAACACAACCAAATCTTCAAGTATAGAAAACAAACAATCCGTTTTCAACAACTCTTCTCTACGGATACGATAGGGATGTTCCCCTAACATTTCCCCTGCTTCTTTTACACTCACATTGATTTCAGCTATCTGATTACAAAGATAGTAATAATCCATTTCCTCTTCATAAGGAAGAATCAGCCATTCGTGGATAGAACTGGGGATTAAGACAATATCCGTCTTAAAATTCTCATACAGTATTTTTCCTGTTTCTGGATATAAAAGAACAGTCGCTCCCCAATTCTTTTGCTCATTAGTCAAATAGTACATTGCTTCTTTATTGGCTTGTTTTTCTCTAAGTTGTTCCATAATGAACGAATCCTCTTCCAACAAACCACTTTTTAGCATCAGCTCATACATAGTTCCACATTCTATTGGAAACAGCCTTGGTGTGTTCTGAATTGCCAGTTCCCTTAAATCCTTTAGGGAATAATTCATTCCCTGTGCTATGGCATCTGTAATAAGAACCGTTCCACTGTCTCCCTCTGGTAATCCTTCCAGATAGAACTTAAAGACTACCGCAAAATCATCATTTAAAGGATAGAACACTAAGTCTCTTAAAAACTCTTCATTGTCGTTCCTTGGAACTACGGCACAAAAGATATTTTCTTTTTTCAGCATATTCAGTTCAAACGGATAGCATCCTTTTTCCTCTGCCAGACAATATCTACAGGAAATCTCATTCAGATACACATCTAAATCAACGTCTCTGTGATAGTATTCTTCATAAAGAAAGTCCAGATAAAAGACAGGTGCCATAATCTCTTCTTCCTTTGGCATTGATAAAGAAGTAAGCACCATATTGTTGTTTTTTACCACATCACGGATAACCACCTTCCTTTTATCCGCTTCTGGCATTTTGCTAAGGATGTTCTCCTCTACATAAGTTACAAATTCCTCATACATTTTTTTCATTTTGATTTTCCTCCTGTTTCAAGCTCTACAGCTTGTGTTTTTCTACTTTCACTAAAAGAGTGAAGTTTTTGTTTACCTTATATGTTAGATTTTGGAGAGTAACTTATAACAAAATACTGCTCTACTAAAACACCTTTATATGTGGATAGGTTTGATATAGCTGTATGAGATACTGAAACGAACCCCATAAAAAAAGAAAGCCAAATCAGCTTTCTTTCTCTTCCTCATATTTTTTCTTCCAACGAAAAGCACTGGATTTGTGGCATCCCAAAAGTTTCGCAAGCTTTGACAGGGAAATCTCTGGATTTTCCTCAATGATGGCAAAATACCTTTTCTTCTTCTCTTCCTCTTCCTGTATTCGCTGTTCTATCTCCTCTTTCCTTTTTTCCTTTTCCAGTTCACGATAATAACGGCTTCTCTCTCTGTGATATTCCTGAATGGCTTCTTTTCCATAATGACATTCAAATCCCGCAATCTCCATCTGGGTAAATTCCAACCATTCCGCTATGGTTTCATTTTTGAAAAGATACCACTTCTTTTGTAAAAATGTCTTTTCCAACTCCCTCTCTGGCAAAGGAGCTTCCAACATATCATTCAAACTATGGCATTGACGGATAATATAATCCTCTTTAGAATTAAGGTTCTTTAGTACAATGACATAGATTAAAAAGAATTTGTGACGTCTTCCGTCCATATCCTTCAAATGAGAAAAGAACCATTTCTCCAAATCATTTCTCCTGCTAAGATACAAAGCTTTCTTTGCCTTAGTAGCAATCTTAGAACGCTCTTCTTCTGTGGTATGGATATTTTCCCTCTTTCTTGCCTGCTCTTTTACAGGCTTGTCCTTTGGCTTTGGCTGTTCTATGACTTTCTCTGGTTCTTTGTCAGGCAGACAGGATTCTAAAATCTGACACAATGTTTCGGAGTTATATTTCCTTACCTGCTCTGGAAAAGTAAAAAATCTTGTCCTGATACCATACTTCATATTATAAGAATATGGTGTACGGAGTAATCGGTTCATATTTTTACACGCCACATCCGCTTCCCAAACAGTTATGAGCTTTCCTGTCAACTCCCTGTGTTCTCTTCTCCTCTTATTGTAATAACGATTTCCATATAAATATTCTGTGTGGGTCAGGGAAAAATACAGATGTAACCCACCACCTGACATTAAAATATAAGACGGCTGACATTGGCTGTATGCCGGGTAACGGCACTTTAAATATTCTAAGATTTCTTCCTCACTACAGTTATAGATTGGCTTTTTTGTATATGTCTTGTCTATATCCACAAAATAACAGTTCGCTCCAACAATATTCTGCTCTATATTCTGACACCTTTGTTTTGTCCTAAAATAGATATTAGGGCAAAAGTAGAAATGGTATTCCTTACATTCTGAAAGCCTGAATATCAGATAATAAAGTGGTGTGGTCTTCTTCTGTTTTGGATGTAACTTTGCTATCCTGAAATTCTTATCAAGGAAATTGTTAGGATTTTCCTTATCTATAAAAGAAATTTGGACGGACGCATTTTTCAGGCTGTCATTTTTACTCTCATCCTCAAAACGTATACCCCAAATATCATCCAGAAAGCTTTCCAACTTCCTCTCATTTTCTGTTGGTTCATAATCCTTATAGCGTTCTTTGTATTCCTGCTCTATAGCTTGAATCTTTTCTTTGATAAATTGTTTAAACTCTTCAAAAGTCTTCATATAGTGTCCTTCTTTCTTCATTTTTTGGAACACTATGTAAATCTGCTGTCAGATATCAAAAAATAAAGTCGTACAAAAAAAGAACGTGCCTTAGTAAAAGACACGCTCTAAAAATGAAAAAAGCAATACCCATTGGAAGTCCTAGAAGAGTTCTTCCACCCCTTTCCCGTTTTAAAGTTCCTTTCTGCTCTTTTTGTTTTTTGGGGTACTCTTCCCCTGTTCTCTTCTTTTCCTGTCTTTAAGAGACAGATTTCTTTTTATATATTATTATAAGTAATCTTAGATTCCTTATAACGAAAACAAGTCTGACCTTTTCTTAGGCAGCCATTTCTTTCATAATCTCGTCAACCATCTTGTGATACATTAACATATTCATTAGAAGTTTCGTCCTACCATATCTCTTTACATATTCTTTGCTAGTAATATATTTTCCGTACATTTTTCTTGTCAAAGTATCTCCCCATTGTACTTCCCCTGCCATCTCTAAAAGTTCCATCTGAAGAATCGCCATCATTACACATCTTCTATCTATATCCATTCCCCTAAAAAGGATTTTATCGGTATCAATCCCTTCTTTTTTCGCATTTACATAATAATTAATAAACATTGCTCCACCTCCGCAGGTAGGGTCTCCAACCTCAAAAACATCTGTTTCTTCAACAACTTTCTTTAAATCAACAAAATCTGAATGATTTAATTTCGTCATTAATTCACACGTACAAGTCGGTGTAAAAAACTGCCCTAACTTTTTGTTTGGTTCCATCTTCATAAAAACAACTCCTAAAATATCTTCCTGTGTTTTTACAATTCCCTCTTCAAGCAAATCATTGATTTTCTGGAAATCCTCAAAATCTTCTTTACTGTACTTTTTAAGCAGACGATATATCGTATTTCTAAATTCCTCGATGGAAAAGCCTTTCATTGCTTCCATTGTCATAAAATTCCATTCCAACCAATCATTAAAGATTTCTTTAACAGAATATTTTCCTGCCTTCTGTTCAAACAGGCGTAACATTTCCTCCTGATAATATTTCGCATTTTTAACAGTTGTTTTTGTTGTAACACTTTTTTTAATTTTTCTTGACATATATACCTCTTTCTGACACTCCTTGTGCCTGTTAATTTTATAGTGAAACTGTACCGGGGGAAAATTCCCCCTGACAGTGCGTTAATATTTACAATTACAAATTATGTAATTATTCAAAAATATCTTCATCGCAAGCTAGTTCAATTTCTGTTAACATCATCTTCCAGTCCATTCCAAACCGAGTAATACCCCAAACATACATATCTAACCTCTGGTTGTAAAAAAGAATTTCATTTGTCCACTCTTTTAAGATTTCTACTCCATCATCTGAAATGATGTAGTATTTGAAAATCTCAATGTTTTCTTCCGTCTCTTCAAGTTCCCTTATTTTATCTTCCAATTCTTCTATCTCTTCTTTTTTCTTTTCATATTCAGCCACCTTTTCTTCATCAACTTCCAGTTCCATCTCTTCAAGCTCTTCTATTTCTTCTTTAAGTTCTGCCATTTCACTTTCCAATGCTTCCACCATTTCTTCCAATTCTTCTATCTCTTTTGAATTATCAATAAATCCGTGTACCTGTTCCCAAGAACCAATGTTTCTGGTTGCTCTCATAATGTCATTATTTAATACCTTGTCAAATGCCTTTGAGAGTGTATCATAATCAACTTTTCCATTTTTCTTTCCATAATCACTTACTTCATTTTCGTAAAAAACTGTTCCATATAATTTTCTATTCATCAATCTCTTCTCCTTTTCTATTATTAACTTCATCCATTAAATCTCTAATAACTTTTGTTTCAATATCTTCTTCGCAGTTTCCAAACTGCTCCACCAATTCTTTGATAGCTTCTATTTCAAGTTCTGTTCCTTTTTCAATTTTTTCTATCAACCACGTCTCGTCTCTTCCTTCAAAAATCAGCTGATAGATTAATTCTTCTTTTATTTCCGCTTTCACTCTTTCTCTAAATCCACAGCCATAAACCTGTAAGGATTCAAACTGTCTGATGTACTTTTCTGCCTGTTCTTCCGTCAGGGAAATATTCTCACTTTCCGTATCTTTTTTAGACGTAATAAAAAAGGTGCCTTTTATATACTCCCTATACATCCCTTCGTTATCATAAATTTCCCTATTTACCCTTTTTAGCTTGGAATGAAAATTCAGATTCATATAAATGTCAGTATCTTCATCAAAAGGAACACGACACACAATTCCTTTTACCGCTTTCATTTTTCCTATTACACTATCTTCTATCCATTTGACATAAGGTTTTCTATTCGGTTTCACAACTACAACTCTAAGTTTTTCTTTATTATTCATCTTTTTAAACTCCTATCTTTTAGTTATCTTTCAGGGGGTTGTCCCCTGAAAGAGTATTTTTATAGTGAAGCTACGCCGGGTAAAATCCCCTTTGTAGCAGGTTAACTTTTTCCATTTCTATATTCAGTTTTTAAGGTGCTGTTTTTTTCTTTGGATAAGGAACTACTTCATATTTCAATTTTTTCAGCAGTTCCGCTTTTCTCTTTTTATTGGCATTAAAGTAGATGTATCTATGTTTTCTAGGTCTTTCTACTTTATAAACATTATCTTCGCCAAATTCTTTTTTCATATCTGCCACTGTCATTCCATAAGCATAGGTTGCTCTGTGAAGGTGTTCCTTACCTTTCACTACATAGTCATAGAATTTAGCAGATAACCCTGTATATATGAAATTGGTTGCCTGATACACAGTTCCAATATGTCCCTGACTTGTATCCGCAAAACTAACAATAATCTCTCTGTCTAACTTCTTAATGCTGTTTCCAACTAAGAAACTTTCTCCATTCTTTGGAACACTATCGTCCAACCACAAGCGGTTCAGTTCGTAAATATTACTCATTTCTGCTTCTCCGCAGATTCCTTTTAAAAGGGTTGAGCTGGCAGGAATCCCGTAGTTTACAACTCCTACAAGCTTGTCCGTACCTCTTTCAAATAAGCCAAAGGCTTTTGAGTAAGGTGCTCTTCTATGTAAATAATGATATTTAATTACCACCTCCATTGCTGTCTGAAAATCAATCTCTTCGATATAATAATTTTTCTTCATTTTTAATTCAGGAGTAAAGCTAGCTTTTTTGGTCGACCAAACCTCTTTGCTCCTTTCTTAATTTCAGGCTCACAGCGTCCTGTTGCCTTTTTACTTTTTTATTCAGTTTTTTGTTTCTAAAAATAAGCATACTCTGGGCTAATTGCTTATATATATATTGTACCTGACCTGAAACTAACGCTAAAAAAGTGTGGGTTGCCATCAACCCACACCCTAGTAAAAATTAGTCAAAAACAGGTATTTTGTTTAAAATTTCCTTGATATAAGCCATTTTTTGGTTGAATGATACTTCTTCAACTATTGAAATGCTATTCTTTAATATTTCTTCCATCGGAATTGTTTTTACCAATAAGAACCCTTCTGTATATGGTTCCTTGGCTACTACCAGACCTGCCCTTGATATGGTTCCTGTTTCAATCCATTCCCAAGGATAGATTAACTCCAGGAGAAAGTAATACTCTTTTTGTAATACAAATTTAACCAACTGACACAAAAGACCATTGATATCATTTTCCCTATCTTTTCTTTCACACTCTGCCAGTTCTTTTCGCATTTCTTCTATAATAATGTAGTTATTCTTCATCTGTTTTCCCCACTTTCTCTTTGCTATAATTTATCTCTCCTAGAGATATCCATTCCTGTCCCTTCAAGCTGACCCTGTATCCGTCCACGCCTTCTTCTTCTGATATATATTTCATTTCATCCAGTTCTGGCAATACTTTTACAAAGCAGTAGGATTTATAGAGGACATCCACCGCCAAAAGATAAATTGTCATATATCTGGCATCGGAACAAAGATTTAATACTTTGTTCTTGGATATATAAAAATTCTCCTTATTTACAAAAAGTCCGTGATAGTTCGATACCACCTCAAAAAAGTTGTTGGTTCCCACTTCCCAAAAGTCTGGATTATTATTCGCAATTCTGGTTATCAGATTTTCTTTATCACTTCCGTGTAAAACCACCCTGTCCGCAAACTCTGATATTAGTTTCAGTTCAATACATCTTGAAAAAATAATCTCCTGAACTAACTGTAAATCTGTCCTTCCCTTTTTCTGATGGTTAAAATACAATGACCTTTTTATCAATTTCTTTATATAAGGGGTCAGTGTTCCCCTGACAGCCTGTACCCAGTCTATCCCTAAATTTTCCTCTACAAATTTTTCCAAATCTTCTCCTATAAATTCTTCCACTATCTTTCGTTTCATTTTCTCACTCATTACCTTTGCCTGCTGTGCCATCTACACACTCTCCTTTCAATTCATCATAGAGGAAATGAAAAAAGCGGTAGGGTTCCTCTATGTTATTTCCTAAATTCTTGATTTCCAAAATTTCATCCATCATATTTCCTAAAAATGCCGTTTCCCTGCTGACTAACAGCTTCTTTTTTAAAGCAGGGATTCTTCCCTCTGTCATTCTTTTCACATCCTCATTTCGGCACACTACTTTTATCCTCAACTGATACAAAGGAAAAATCCTTCTTACAAGCTGATACAGCATAGATACTTTCTTGTGTAACGTGAATAAATCCCATCCCTCTTCAGATGTCTGTAACAGATAGAAGGTCAGAACGTTCTCCCAGCTTCTTTCCATGTAAATCCCCTGTTGCTCCAGCCTTTTAAAAGTGATTACCCTTTCTTCCACATCATTCCCATCTTCATCGTAAGCACGTAACACCGGGAAACTGAACTCTGTTTCCAGACTCTCTTTTTCTTTCCTTAATCGTTCCATACAAGGTTCCAAAACATTCAGTTTTTCAACAATCTGCTCCAGTTCCTCACTTTCCTGCTTTTTCTTATAAGCATTTTTTTGAATCAGGCTTTTTCTTTCATCTCCTAAGTATTTCAAATATCTGTTACAGGTTTCTAACTGCTGTTCTTTATAAAACAACGGATTCTTTTTTAATTCCTCTTCCATTACTTCCCAGATACCAAACATTCCGTATTTTAAGAGATTACATTTCCATCCATACAAAATGGCTAAAATACGGTATTCAGAACTTTTTTCCGTTCTCATTCCCCTTAACAGATAAAAGGTATTTTCGTCCGCTGTTTTTAAACAATGCTCCCTGATAAAAGCTATGTATCTGTGATACTGCTCTTCTGCCTTTAGCTTTTCTTTTCCCATTTCTTTTAATAACTGCTCTACAAAAACTTCCGCTTCCTTTGGCTGATAAGTCTCTGGTTTGGTTTCACGATAAGTAATATTTTTTAAGTACAATTTTAATAAGTACAGATTCCTTTCTACTTTGTCCGTAGCATAAAAGCTTTCCCTAAGTTCTGTTACCTGTCTTTGGAACACAAAGTCTGCTATCAGGTTGGAAATCACTTTCCTTTTCAAAAGGGAACTTTCTCCCTCAATGTTAGTTACACTCACACTTTTTGAAGTGCCACCTAATCCATAACGTATTACTTTCACACCTTCTGCTGTCACAGTATAAAAAGTTCCCACCGTTGTTGTCTGTGCCTGAAGATAGCCGTCTTTTACCAAGGCTTTCAAGGCTCTCTCCGTCTTTTGGATATCAGAATGGAAAACAGCCATTTTCTGAATATCTTTTAAGAACATCCCCCCTGTCAGGTACAAGGCTTTTACAAACACTTCCTGTAGTGGCACTAACATTTCCCCAGCTTTCGTCAATCTGGGCAGGTTTCCTTTATGCCTTAACACCTGCCACTCTTCTTGTATCAGTTCGTCTTTCTCATTAATCATGTTTTTTATATATTCTTTCATTTTCTAAAACTCCTTCTAATAGATATACAGCACATCCCTATGGAGAAGAGTCTCATAATTAAAGTGGCGTTCCATTTCTCTTTTTCCATAGTTCGTAACTGCTTCAAAATAAATCTCATACACTTCCTGCTCAGTGCTTAACATCTGCTGTAGCTTTCCTATATTAGCTTCCAGATAACGCTCTTCCCTTTCTCCCTCTAGTAAGCTATCTTTTCTTTCTTCCATCTGTTGTAATACCCACTGTGCTTCTTCTCTGGTAACCTCTGCTTTGAAATCTGGTATGAATACAGGAGAATCACTAAAAGCAATTTCCTTTTTTAGTCTCCACTCATCCATATCCGCTTTGTAATCAATCTGGGATTGAAAATCTTTCCTTCCTGAATGGTATCTGTCCTCTATCTCCTTTTTCATAGAAAGTATCTGTTTTTGGTGGTTCCACAAAGCTTTTGTATAAAATGTACTTTCCTTTATATGCTCCATTTCCTGTTTCATCATTTGTCCGCTTGAAAATCTTCCCTCACTGACTACTTCTTTTGGAAGAAAAGAAACTGCTTTTCCTATCTTCTCACTATGAGCATTGCTACAGCCATTGCCATACCTGATGCCTGTTGTCCTTTCCGTCAGCCTTTGTAATTTGGCTGTAGATTTAAACACTCCGCTTCCTTTGTGGGTTTCCTGAATAAAGCCACCTGACTTCATTCTATAAAACAGTTCCTTATTCCCTATTTCAAATATCTTCTGTTTTGATACCCTGCCCTCTGATATGGCAAAAGTATTGATGAGTTCCCTTTGTTTGGGATTATTCAGATTCAGATTTCCTTTTTTCTTTGCCATTCACATTTCCTTTTATGAAAACAACAGGATTGGTACTCAAAAGAACATTTCCCGATTTTACTTTGTAAAAATTTTCTCGAACCTGTGAGAGAAAATAGGGAAACAGGGTAGGACAATGCTTGTCCTATCCCTGCCCTGCTTTAAGCAGGGTGTTTCGAGCGACCTTTGGACTCCTGACTGGTACAGTTTAGGAGTTCCATTGGGAGCGAGTACCAATCCAGAACTTATGGTCTTTCCCTTTTTCTTTTTTTACTGATATGTACTTTTCTGCTACTTTTGTAACCTTTCCCTAATACCCTTTTACTGTCTCAGGCAAAGGGTTCAAAAAAAACAGCTTTAAAAGCCTGAATAAAATCTGTCTTTCCATCTTCTTTTTGCCGTTTTCTTAATATGGAACAGAGAGGTTCTGTTATCCACCAAATCAAAAAGAGTAGACATATTCATAGAATCCACTTCTTTTTGGGAATAGCCATGGGAAAGAAACATCCTCTCAAGGTAATTCTCAAGAAAGGTATAGGTATTGTCATAGAATACGTCCATAAGATAAGTTTCTACTGCTTTGGAAATTACCTCCGCCATAGTCATATCTAGGGATGTCCTTTCTCTTAAAACCTCATTAATATAACCTTCTAACTCATAAATGTAGTCATAGTAATTTTCCTGATACTCTACAGACATTTCTCTGGCTACCTTTCTAAATGCTTCTCCTATAGTTCCTTTTCTAATTTCTAAAAGTCTGCGGAATCCTTCTTCCACATATTCGTCTGGTAAAAGACCTTCGTTAAAATATTTTTTCATATTTTGCTCCTTTCTTTTTTCAGCCTTTTTCTGGCTTTGCTATATCCTAAACAAGTCAAAATAATTTATTCCGTTTTTTGGTCTTACCCCCTGTCGAACCCCTGACAATTTTTGTTCTATGTTACTTTTCCTTTAAATTGGAATATGT
>JAFZGJ010000069.1 GCA_017555455.1 Lachnospiraceae bacterium | reverse complement strand
CAAAAATACAGCCATAGCAAAAACAGTACAATAGCCCCCAAGGTTCCATAGGCAGTAAAACTACTAAAATATTCTATATAAAGGGAAAATCCAAAGGTGAAAATACTCCATCCCGATGCTACAAATACTGCTCCCGGAATTTGATTCTTAAACTCTAATTTTTTATTTGGAATATAGGTATAGATTCCACAAAATGCAATTACCGAAAGGATAATCATAACCAGAAAACTTACAATAGAAATCAATTCTGACCTTAATTCCATAATTCCTATGGTTTGCTCTACTAACCATTTAAGAATCTTTCTTCCAAATACTCCCAATACAAATGTAACGATTAAAACAATCAAAATTACAATGGTATAGAAACTGGAAATAATTCTTAATTTAAAGTATCCTCTTTCTTCCAACACATCATTAATTCGATTTAAAGCCCGCATCAAAGCCAGCATTCCCTTTCCTGCCGACCACACAGTAACCAAAATGGTCATGGGTAATATCCCCCTTGGCCGGTCATATATCTGACTAATCAATCCAATAATCCACGGATTCATGGGTTTTGGCACTATATTTATACATGCAACCATCAAATCCGCTTCTGACAGGGGCGTATACGGAATCAAAAAACAGATTAGAAACAGTAAAGGAATCAACGACAAAAAAAGAAAAAAGGCAATACTGGAGGCATATGCACTTAAATCATCATGTCTTAATTTACGATTAAAACGTTTGATTAGTAAATATGCCTTTTTCATCCAGCTCACCTCATATCACAAATTCCTATTCCCGGAACTTCTTTTAATTATTTAGTTTACTCTACTTGAAACAATCTATACATTTGCTCTTTTAACTACTTATATATTAAAAGTACTTTATTGCCTCACTTCACATCCTTCATAATAAAATTCCAAAATATCCTTCGCATTAAATCCTGTATTTGCCAGATTTTTGGCGCCATTCTGACTCATTCCAACACCATGGCCAAAGCCTCCTCCTGTTAGATTTACAGCCATTACTTTATTTTCTTCTTTTTCCACATCTACTACAAAAAAAGCACTTGGAAGCAAATTACCGCAAGCATAGTTATCTCCATTCTGTAGAATTACTTTCGCTTCACCATCAGCTAATACTGCTCTTATATGATATTCATTTTTGATTAAAAAGTACCCTTTATCCGTGGATATCAATAATTCTTCTATGGTTCCTCCTACACCCCGTTTTCTAACCTGAATATCAGTAATAGTAAACCCTTCTTCCAACGGTTGCTTTCCCCATGTAATACCATCTGTTGATGTAAATACATAATTAGGATATTTTTCCAATCTGGTTTTTAATTTTTCCGCAATAGTTATCAGATTTCTATGACTGTATTTCCAACGATACCAGCCTTCTTTTGATTCAAAATGAGAACTATTTGCTTTTGATATAAATTCATGAAATCCTTCTTCTGTCTGCAATTTTTCCGCTGTATAAGAAGCTGTTTCCACTGTCATTTCTTTTGCCTGCAAGTAAGGCAATGTATTAATACTATTCGTATTCCAAATTGCTCCGTTGGTTCCGAAACCACAGGATGTAGAATAATAATAAGTTTCTGCAAGACCATTTTCAGCATATAAAAGCTGCCCTCTGGTTTCCTTTACCGCCGTTGTGGTATTCACATTTTCTTTAATATTGTTATATACCTGATAGGTGGAACTGTCATCCACATTGGCTCCGTAAGAACTTAAACCGGAATGTATCATTTTATGGTAAGCATAGGTTCTGGCAGAAATTGCCTGCGCTTTCAAAGCTTCCAAAGGATAATATCCGGGCATTTCCGAAGGTACTACAGCATATAAATATTCTTCTAACAATACCTCATTAATCAATACAATTCCGTCCTCCTGTTTTTCCAATTCAAAGCTGCCATAATATCCCTGTCCGCCATTATTGCGTTCAATATTATGAAATACAGTTCTTCCTGTCAGTGCTTTAGGCCTTACATAAATCCGATTGGTAGTAAAATACTCACTCTCGGGATAAATACAAAGTCTTTCACCTGCAGCTATCTCTATTTTATCGTTCCCACAAATCATTTCCAAATCCACATCTGCTTCCATCACAATTTCTTTATGATAATAGCTGTCAAAGTTAGAATTCTTTATTAAAACACGGATATTCTCCATTTTTTCATCTTTTACCAATAGAGCAGCCTGAATTTCTCCTTCTTCTACTACAAAATCAGTAAAATCATAACCCAAAGGAATTTCACTCCTACCTACATTTTCTAATCTGTCATAAAGACGATAATACTGGATATTTTCAGAAAGAGGAATGGTTCCAATACCTGCAATCTCAACTTCATCTGAAGACATTTTCAATACTTTTCCTGTAATTTTCTCTGTCTTCAAAACCAGATAACTTAACTTGCCTAATGCAAACTGGATATCTGCCACCTGTTCTCTTTCTAAACTTTCAAAACCTTCCGACTTGGTAGTTGTTACTTTATAATTTTTGTAAAAATAAACAAACTCTTCCTCCGTATTCTCAACAATCCATGCATTAAAAAGCGCTGCAGCCGGTTCCACATAATACACACCCCAAAGTGCTCCCCGGTAAGTAATATAAAAAGCTGTCTGTTGCAAAGGAATGTATTTTGTATCTAACTTTTTCTCCCATCTTCCATTCTGAGTCAATACGTAATTTTTTTCTATGGGATTTCCTGCCACATCCACTACATTAGAAGCATCTCCAAGCACCAATAACGCCTCTGTAATTATATTGCCCTCCTGATCAATGATGTTACACAGCTTTTCAAAATAAGAAAACCAATCCTTTTTCGTAATATAAGAGGAATTCCTATAGGTTTTGGACAATCTTTTTTCTTCTTCCCCGTCCCAAACCTCAAATGCTTCATCTGCTACATCTTCCCATTGTCTAAATTGTTCATATGTAACATACTCATCCACTTTCCAATGAGAAACGGTATCTTCTAAAAAGGAAATCACGTCTATTTGTTGTTGAATTGTTTCAGAAAAATCAGAACTATTGGCTACACGATTTTGCAAAACTGTATCCAACAGTTCTACTAAAACCACCATTTCTTCTTGAGTGATATATTCTCCTTCAGGTTGTGTTTTTTTTAAAAACACCAGCGGAATTATAGTTAGCAATATCAATATACCTATTAATATAATGCAAACCTTCTTTTTCACATTAAAAGACATTCTATTCTTCCTCGCTTTTTTGACTAAAAATAAAAAGCAGCCACAACGACTGCTCCTTTATCTTTCGTATTTCTTTACCCGAAATGCTAGTCTCTGCCTTCTGACTCCTAGCGATGCTAGGTGGGTAACCGCAAGACTACTTTTGCCTTCCCTTCCAATCCTTCTT
>JAFZGJ010000068.1 GCA_017555455.1 Lachnospiraceae bacterium | reverse complement strand
TAGCTCAGCGGTAGAGCATTCGGCTGTTAACCGAAGGGTCGTAGGTTCGAACCCTACTCGGGGAGTCTGGCTCCTTGGTCAAGCGGTTAAGACATCGCCCTTTCACGGCGGTAACACGGGTTCGATTCCCGTAGGAGTCATTTAAATTAAATATGGCGACATAGCCAAGTGGTAAGGCACGGGTCTGCAACACCCTTATCATCGGTTCAAATCCGATTGTCGCCTCTAAAAGACTTAGATTCTTATCTAAGTCTTTTTTTATGTCTATTTTTATAAAAAGTGCATATATATAATAAAAAATGTGGATATTTTATAATGCAAAAAAAAGAAAAGTGGATTATTTACGGATTAGGTATTCTGTCCTTATGTATGACAGTTATGGGAGCATTTTGGGCTCAAAGTAAGGGAAATGTTAATGAGAGTATTACAGTTGCAGCATCAAATAATTGGGGATTAAGTTTTCAGGAAGAAGGGAAAGCACCGGTTACCAATGTAGATAGCAGTAAATTAGAGGAATTAAATGCATATTACCTGGGAAATGAAAATGATAAGAAGATATACCTAACTTTTGATGCAGGATATGAGAATGGAAATACAGAACAAATATTAGATGTTTTAAAAGAAAATGATGTAAAAGCAGCCTTCTTTTTGGTAGGTAACTATTTGGAGACCTGTCCTGATATTGTAAAAAGAATGGTAAAAGAAGGTCATATTGTAGGAAATCATACTTATCATCATAAGGATATGGCCACTTTGACAACAAAGGAATCTTTTTTAAAGGAACTGACGGATTTGGAAGATTTTTATAAGGAAATTATTGGAGAAGATATGCCAAAATACTATCGTCCACCTCAGGGAAAATTTAATGAAGAACAATTACAGTGGGCAAAAGAAGCAGGATATAAAACCTGTTTTTGGAGTCTTGCTTATGTGGATTGGGATGAAAAGAAACAGCCATCTAAAGAACATGCAATGGAAAAGTTGACAACACGTATTCATCCCGGGGCTATTATTTTACTTCATAGTACATCATCTACTAATGCTGAAATTTTAGGAGATATTATTAAAGAATGGAAAAATATGGGATATACATTTGGAGAACTGATGGAATTATAAAAGGGAGCTTAATGCTCCCTTCATTTTATTTATGATATTTTTTGTCATTGGTTTCATACTTGGGTTCACAGGTGAGGTGTGTTCCTAAACGTTTAAATACCTGTTCATCCACAGACGAAAGTAAAACCGAGGAATGAACCTCACACTGTTTTAACTTAGGAATCTGGGATAAGGTTTGCTTTGCATTACTGTCATTAGCTGCACACATAGACAAAGCAATTAAGATTTCATCCGTATGAAGTCTTGGATTTTTACTTCCTAAATAATCTGTTTTCAATGTCTGGATAGGTTCAATGGCTGAAGGTGAAATTAAATGCAGATCATGGTCAATGCCGCCTAATTCTTTTAATGCATTCATTAATGCTGCAGCCGACGAACCGAGTAAATCAGAGGTTTTACCGGTAATAATTTTTCCGTTAGGTAATTCAATGGCAACAGCAGGATGTCCGGTATCGGCTTCTCTTTGTAAAGCGGCTGTTACCACAGTTCTGTCACTTGGAGAGATGGAAACCTGTTTCATAAGAAGTTCCAGTTTATATAAAGTATTACTGCTTCCACTGCCACGTTTAATATTACACATTTCCTGATAGTAACGACGAATAATTTCCTGTTTGCTGGCATCGCGACATGCTTCATCGTCAATGATACAGTTTCCTGCCATATTTACACCCATGTCTGTAGGGGATTTATAAGGACTTTCACCTAAAATCTGTTCAAACATAGCATTCAGAACAGGGAAAATTTCTACGTCACGATTATAATTTACAGTAGTTTCTCCGTAAGCTTCCAGGTGGAAGGGATCAATCATATTTACATCGTTTAAATCTGCTGTAGCAGCTTCATAAGCAATATTTACCGGATGCTTTAAAGGAAGATTCCAAATTGGGAATGTTTCAAATTTTGCATACCCTGCATTGATTCCTCGCTTATGTTCGTGATAAATCTGAGAAAGGCAGGTGGCCATTTTTCCACTTCCGGGTCCGGGAGCTGTTACAATGACTAAAGGACGTTTTGTTTCAATATAATCATTTTTTCCATAGCCTTCGTCACTTACAATGGTAGCAATATCACTGGGATAGCCGGGAATATTGTAATGAATATAGGATTTAATTCCTAAATTATCTAAGCGTTCCCGAAATTTGATAGCTGAATTTTGACCATCAAACTTATTAATAACCACGCTTCCTACAAAAAGACCAAAACTGTGGAAAACATCGATTAATCGTAATACATCCACATCATAGGTAATTCCGTAATCGCCTCGTATTTTGTTGCTTTCGATATCATCAGCACTGATAACAATAACAACCTCTGCCTGATCTTTTAACTGAAGAAGCATTTTCAACTTACTGTCCGGTTGAAAACCGGGGAGTACTCTGGAAGCATGAAAATCATCGAATAATTTTCCGCCAAATTCCAGATAAAGTTTATTTCCAAAAAGAGCAATTCTTTCTTTGATATGTTCTGATTGCATTTTCAAGTATTTTTCATTATCAAATCCGATTTTCATAAATCCTCCTCCGTTACAAACATACAATATATTTTAATATAAAAAATCTTTCTAGTAAATATAATGTAAAAATATTTTCTATCATATTATTTGGAAAAAAAGGAATAATATTTTATATCTATAAATATATTGCGAAGTAAATTCGCAGGATAGGAGAGAATATGAAATTACTAAATTATATTGCATTAACCATTGCTATTGTAGGTGCCGTGAATTGGGGATTAATCGGAGTATTAAACTTTGATTTGGTAGCTTTTATTTTCGGAGAAATGTCCTGGATTTCAAGAGTGGTATACACTTTGGTGGGTCTTGCAGGAATTTACCTTATTACATTTTATGGACAGTTAGATTCTGTAGAAGAATAAGGATAATAATTGGGAGATATTTATATAAAGATATTGTCCAATTATATAAAAGTCAGAAAGAGAAATGTTTAACCGGTTAAGCATTTCTTTTTTTGTGGGTAAAATTTAGAAATCTTTAAGAAAACAAACAAAAAATTCATGGTATTTGTATTGCTTTTAAGAAAGCGGATAATTATAATGTTATTTGTGAGATTTTAAGAAAAGAGATGTTTGGAGGAAAAGAATGAACGATAATTTAAATCGTTTTGATAACAATCAAAAGAATAGTCAGAACAATGGTTCTAACAATAGAAAAGGAAATCCGTCGGGGGGACAGCCGCCGAAAAAACAGAATATGCTTGTGTTTTTGGTGGCAACTTTGATTAGTTTGGTAATGATGAGCTATTTCATGAAATCCATGGATGGCGGTACCAGCAAAGAGATTCCTTACAATGAATTTATTTCTATGTTGGAAGCGGGAGATGTAGAAAGTGTTCATATCGGTTCTGACAAAATTGTCATTTATCCTGTGGAGGAGGAAAAAACACAGCCGCAGAATTTAACTATGTTGATGATGCAGATGCAAAGTGATTTTACTTACTATACAGGTCGTGCAGAAAGTAATGATACATTAACCAACCGTTTATTGGAAGCCGGAGTGGAAATAGAGCCTGAGATTCCGGAAAGCTCCAATATGCTTTTAGATATGCTCCTTACCTATGTGTTGCCACTGGTATTGGTATGGGTTGTATTTGGTTTTATTATGAAACGAATGGGCGGCGGAGGCGGTCCTATGGGTGTTGGAAAAAGCAATGCCAAAGTCTACGTACAAAAGGAAACAGGAGTTACCTTTAAGGATGTTGCGGGAGAGGACGAAGCAAAGGAGTCCTTGCAGGAAGTAGTAGATTTTCTGCACAATCCGGGACGTTATGCAAAAATCGGTGCAAAACTGCCTAAAGGTGCTTTGTTGGTAGGACCTCCGGGAACCGGTAAGACTTTACTTGCCAAAGCGGTTGCGGGAGAAGCTCATGTACCGTTTTTCTCTTTAACAGGTTCTGATTTTATTGAATTGTATGTAGGGGTAGGTGCTTCTCGAGTAAGAGATTTATTTAAGGAAGCAACAAAAAATGCTCCGTGTATTATTTTTATTGATGAGATAGATGCTATCGGTAGAAGCCGTGATTCCCGTTATGGTGGCGGTGGTAATGAAGAAAGAGAGCAGACCTTGAATCAGTTATTATCTGAGATGGATGGTTTTGATACCTCAAAAGGTATTTTGATTCTTGGTGCTACCAATCGTCCTGAGATTTTGGATAAAGCATTGCTTCGCCCGGGACGTTTTGACCGTAGAATTATTGTAGATAAGCCGGATTTAAAAGGGCGTGTGGAAATTTTAAAGGTACATGCAAAAGATGTTAAAATGGACGAAACCGTTGATTTTGATGCTATTGCTTTGGCTACCAGTGGTGCAGTAGGTTCTGACCTTGCCAATATGATTAACGAAGCAGCCATCAATGCGGTAAAAGAGGGAAGAGAATATGTTTCCCAGAAAGATTTATTTGATGCTGTAGAACAGGTATTGGTAGGAAAAGAAAAGAAAGACCGCATTATGAGTAAGGAAGAAAGAAAAATTGTTTCTTACCATGAAGTAGGCCATGCATTAATTAGTGCTTTGCAGAAAAATTCCGAACCTGTACAGAAGATTACTATCGTACCCCGTACCATGGGAGCATTGGGATATGTAATGCATGTTCCGGAAGAAGAAAAATATTTAAATACAGAAGCAGAACTTCGTGACCGATTAGTAAGTATTTTAGGCGGACGTGCAGCGGAAGAAATCGTATTTGATACCGTAACCACAGGTGCCGCAAATGATATTGAAAAAGCTACCGATATTGCTAAGGCCATGGTTACCCAGTATGGTATGAGTAAACGTTTCGGGCTTATGGGTCTTGCTACTGTACAGAATAAATATTTGGATGGATCTGCTACGTTAAATTGTAGTGATGTAACTGCGGCAGCGGTAGATGAAGAAGTAAAAGATATGCTGAAAGAAAGCTATGAACAGGCACTTGCTTTACTGAAAGAAAACCGCGATGTTATGGATAAACTGGCAGAATTCTTAATTGAAAAAGAAACTATTACAGGTAAAGAATTTATGAGAATCTTCCGCGAAATTAAGGGAATTCCGGAACCGGAAGAAGAGAAGAAGGAAGTAAAATCCGAAGATAAGGTAACCCCGGAAGAAGCCGTAGCTGAAACAGAGGATAAAGAAATAACTGCAGATAACGAAGTGGAAATGCCTACAGAATCCTTTGAAGAACTTTTTCAGATGGCAAAGGAATGTGTTGATTCTGAGGAATTTGAAACTCCGGACGAAGATAAAGATATTGATAAATCAGTAGAAAATCATAATCAGGATGATAATCCGGAAAACAATACTTCTGTTAAAGAAGAACCAAAGCAGGAGGTTCGTGGTAATTATAGTAAAGCATCTGCAGATAAAATCTGGAAAGATATTAAATAATTAAGTATATGTAAACAGGGGCAGAAGCCAAATATAATGTTAAAGGTTTTCTTGTATCCAACTTGTACGCATCTGTGAGACATTGTACTTGAAGAGTGGACTTTAGTCCAATATTCAAGTACAATGTAACGAACAGCAAGCGAACAAGGGATACAGAAAAGCCGTAACATATATTTGGCTTCTGCCCTATTAATAAACTTAAAATTTGGAGATTGATTATGAGCAGCGATAAATTCAATATACAGGATGAACTGAAGAAATTGCCGGATAAACCCGGAGTATATATTATGCATGATAAAAATGATGCCATTATATATGTGGGAAAAGCCATTATTTTGAAAAACCGTGTGCGCTCCTATTTTAGGGAAAGTGCCAATCATAGCCCTAAAATTGCCAAAATGGTAAGTTTGGTGGAACGTTTTGAGTATATTGTGACGGATTCAGAGCTGGAAGCTTTAGTTTTGGAAAATAATCTGATCAAAGAACATAGACCGAAATATAATACTATGTTAAAGGATGATAAAACATATCCTTATATTAAGGTTACGATGGCAGATGATTATCCGAGAATTTTATTCTCCAGAGAGATGAAGAAAGACAAGTCTAAGTACTTCGGACCCTTTACCAGTGCAGGGGCAGTTAAAGATACCATTGAATTGATTAATAAATTATATAAATTAAGAACCTGTAACCGAAAGCTGCCCAAAGATGCAGGAAAGGAACGTCCCTGTTTAAATTACCATATTCATCAGTGTAAAGCACCATGCCAAAACTGGATTAGTCCACAGGAGTATCAAAAACAGGTAGAGGAAGCATTAGAATTTTTGAACGGAAATTATGGGAAGATTCTAAAAGAATTACAGCAAAAAATGGAAATGGCATCTGAAAATTTAGAATTTGAGGAAGCTGCATCTTATCGTGATTTATTAAGTAGTGTAAAACAGGTGGCACAGAAGCAGAAAATTACCGATTCCGAAGGAGAGGACAGAGATGTAATTGCCCTTGCAAAAGAAGAACAGGATGCGGTAGTACAGGTATTTTTTGTCCGCAGCGGCAGGTTGATAGGGCGGGAACATTTTTATATGACGAATGTAGCAGAAGAAACGGAAAGTCAGATTTTAACCAGCTTTGTAAAACAGTTTTATGCCGGAACCCCCTTTATTCCTAAGGAATTGTTGTTGCAGGAGGAATTGGAAGAGTCGAAAATAATTTCAGAATGGTTGTCTCAAAAAAGAGGGAATAAAGTATTCCTCCGTTTTCCGAAAAAGGGGACTAAAGAAAAGCTGGTGGATTTGGCAGCAAGAAATGCAGCTATGGTTTTAAGTCAGGATAAAGAAAGAATCAAAAGAGAAGAAGGGCGCACTATAGGAGCAGTGAAAGAAATTGCCAATCTGCTGGGTATGGAAAAAATTGTACGAATGGAAGCTTTTGATATATCTAATATCAGTGGATTTGAAAATGTAGGATCCATGGTAGTTTACGAAAAAGGAAAGCCGAAAAAAAGCGATTACCGTAAATTTAAAATCAAATCTGTGCAGGGAGCAGATGATTATGGATGTATGAAAGAGGTTTTGACCAGACGTTTTGTACATGGAATGGAAGAAACTAAGGAACTGAAAGAAAAAAATATAGAAGAACAATTTGGCAGTTTTACACGTTTCCCTGATTTGCTTTTGATGGACGGAGGAAAAGGACAGGTAAATATTGCCTTGCAGGTGTTAGAAGAATTGAAATTAAATATTCCCGTATGCGGAATGGTAAAGGATGATAATCATAGGACAAGGGGATTGTATTTTAACAACTGTGAGATTCCCATTGATAAACATTCGGAAGGTTTTAAGTTGATTACCAGAGTGCAGGATGAAGCTCATAGATTTGCTATTGAATATCATAGATCTTTAAGAAGTAAGGAGCAGGTACATTCCGTATTGGATGATATTCCGGGAATCGGTCCTGCCAGAAGAAAGGCATTAATGAGAGCTTTTTCCAATATTGGAGATATTAGGGAAGCAACGGTGGAGGAGCTGGTACAGATTCCGGAGATTCCCGGGTATGTTGCAGAAGAAATCTATTCTTTTTTTCATAATTCTGTGGTAAGATAAAATAGAACATGATTATAGTTTAATCTGTAAGTGAGAAATGGACAGAAGATATGTCGGTAAAGAATGGAGAATGTATATGGCAAGTATTACATTGACTAAAATTATTAAAAAGATGCAGTTGGAAAACCTGACACCGGAAGTGCCGGTAAAAGGAATCAGCATTACCCAGCCGGATATTAACCGACCGGCATTACAGCTGGCAGGATATTTTGAACATTATGAAGCTACCCGTTTGCAGATTATCGGTTTTGTAGAGTATACTTATATGCAGGGATTATCTGTGGAAAGAAAAAAGGAAGTATATGAACAGCTTCTTTCCTGTCCTATTCCTTGTATTGTATTTTGTAGAGAACTTCATCCGGATGAAATCTTTTTGGAAAAAGCTATTGAAAAAGGCGTTCCTATTCTTATGACAAAAAAGGCAACTTCTGCATTTACAGCAGAAATTATCCGTTGGATGAATGTAAAGCTGGCACCTTGTATTTCCGTTCATGGAGTATTGGTTGATGTATACGGTGAAGGTGTCCTGATTACCGGTGAAAGTGGAATTGGTAAATCGGAAGCGGCATTGGAATTAATTAAGAGAGGACATCGTTTGGTTACCGATGATGTAGTAGAAATCCGTAAAGTCAGTGAAGAAACCCTGATTGGTACAGCGCCGGATATTACAAAGCATTTTATCGAACTTCGTGGTATCGGAATTATTGATGTAAAAATGTTATTTGGTGTTTCCAGTGTAAAAGAAACCCAGAGTATTGATTTGGTAATTCATTTGGAAGAGTGGGATAAAGATAAAGAATATGACCGTTTGGGCTTACAGGAAGAATATACGGAATATCTTGGAAATAAAGTAATCTGTCATAATATCCCAATTCGTCCGGGACGTAATCTTGCGGTGATTTGTGAATCCGCAGCAGTGAATCATCGTCAGAAGAAGATGGGATATAATGCGGCGCAGGAATTATATGCGCGTGTCCAGAATTCCTTAACCAAAGGAAGAAACCAAGAGGATGAAGATGAATAAATGAGGAAGGGCTGTTGTAATATAGTTACAACAACCCTCATTTTTTAAAAATTAGGAGAGGCTATGTATACAGAATTTTTGGAACATCTTACTTTTTTTATGGATAAAGAAGATATTAAAATAAATGAGCCAATGAAGAAGCATACCTCCTTTCGTGTGGGGGGGCCGGCAAAGGTATTTTTAACCGTGCATTCAGAGGAAGTTTTAGCAAAAATCATGGTAGCATTAAAAGAAAGAAAGCTTCCTTATTTTGTATTGGGAAATGGAAGTAATCTGTTGGTATCTGATCAGGGATATGATGGTGTCATGATATATTTGGGAGAAGAGTTTGCTTCTGTTGAAGTCCAAGGAAATAAGATAAAAGCCGGTGCGGCAGCTTTTCTTGGAAAAGTAGCCAGAAAAGCATTGGAAGAAGAATTGACCGGTCTGGAATTTGCAGCGGGAATTCCCGGAAGTTTAGGCGGCGGCGCAGTAATGAATGCAGGAGCCTATGGTGGAGAATTAAGTCAGGTGGTTACAAGGATTCGTGCCATGGATCAATTGGGAAATATTGTTTTGTTGGAAAAAGAAGAATTTGCCATGGGCTATAGAACCAGTGTTTTTAAAACAAAACCATATGTAATTTTAGAAGTAGAAATGGAATTGGAAAAAGGAAATCCTACAGAGATTTTAGGCAAAATGAATGAATATACCAAAGCCCGTATTGAAAAACAGCCTTTGGAATATCCCAGTGCAGGAAGTACTTTTAAACGTCCGGAAGGGTATTTTGCAGGGAAACTTATTATGGATGCGGGGTTAAGAGGTTTTTCTGTTGGTGATGCCCAGGTTTCAGAGAAACATTGCGGTTTTGTAATTAATAAAGGGAATGCCACAGCTTCGGAAATCCGGACTTTAATGGATGAGGTGGTAAAAAAGGTAAAGGAACAGTTTGGGGTAGAATTGGAGCCGGAGGTAATTTTATTGGGAGATTAGTTTTCTAAGAAAAGTAAATAGAGAAAACTATTAGAGAAACAAAAGAATTACGATTGAGGGAGAAACAGATGAGATTTGTTGTAGTTACCGGAATGAGCGGCGGCGGAAAAAGTACCGCAATGAAAATGTTGGAAGATATGGGATTTTACTGCGTAGATAATCTTCCTGTTTTATTGATTGAAAAATTTGCGGAATTGGTAGTAACACCAAATACAGAACTGGAAAAGGTTGCTTTGGGATTGGATGTTCGAAGTGATCAGGATTTTGTTCAGGCAGAACGGGTTTTGGATAAGTTGAAAGAAGACGGTTATGTGTTTGAAATTCTGTTTATGGATGCTAATGATAAGACTTTATTAAAAAGATATAAAGAAACCAGACGAATTCATCCTTTATCGACAGAAGAAAATCCAAGAATTGAGGATGGAATTTTAAAAGAAAGAGAAATTCTATCCAGTATTAAAAAGAAAGCAGATTATGTGATTAATACATCTAAAATTCTCACCAGAGTATTGAAAGAAGAACTGGAAAGGATTTTCATTAAAAATGAAGAATACAACAGTTTAATGGTGAATATTGTTTCTTTTGGATTTAAACATGGAATTCCGGCGGATGCAGATCTGGTTTTTGACGTAAGATTTTTACCAAATCCATTCTATATTGATGAATTGAAGCATATAACTGGTAATGAAAAGGCTGTCCAGGATTATGTAATGAGTTTTAAGGAAGCAGGAGAATTTTTGGATAAATTAAAGGATATGCTGAATTTTTTATTGCCGGGATATATAAAAGAAGGAAAGTATCAGTTGGTGGTTGCTATTGGCTGTACCGGAGGTCAGCATAGAAGTGTAACTTTAGCCAATGCCCTTTATAAGGATATGAAAGATAAAGGAAATTATGGCTTGAGTATCAGTCATAGGGACATAAAATAGTTTTTTATAAACGAAGCAGAGTAAAGATTATAGAGTAGGAAGGATAAAAACATGTCCTTTTCATCAGAAGTAAAGGAAGAATTAGGGAAATATGTTAGTCGGAATCACCATTGTCAAATTGCAGAGCTGGCAGCAATTATTCATTACCAGGGACATTTGGTAAGAGGTGAAAATGGGCAGCTACAGTTACAAATTACGACAGAAAATCTATCAGTTCTTAGAAAATGCTTTACAATATTGAATAAAGCATTTAATATAGAAACGGCAGAAATGGAAGAAGAATGCTTGCAAAATCACAAAAATTCGGTATATACTATTGTCTTAGAAAAAGAAGAAGATATTCTGAATATTTTTCAGACAATCAAATTGCTGGATGATGAGGGTGTACTTCATGATTTGCGGGATTGTATCAATCCGGTAATTATAGAACAATATTGCTGCCGAAGAGCATTTATGAGAGGTGCTTTTTTATGCATTGGCTCCATGAGTGATCCTAACAAGGGATATCACTTAGAGTTAGTATGTAACAGCAGGCATCAGGCAAAGCAGATTCAGGAAGCTTTAATATTATTTGATTTAGATGCCAAAATAGTCCAACGAAAAAAATATTATGTAGTATATATAAAAGAAGGTTCTCATATAGTAGATTTTTTGGGTATTTGTAAAGCCAGAGTGGCATTGATGAATCTGGAAAATTTGAGAATCGTAAAAGAAATGCGAAACAGCATTAACCGAAAGGTGAATTGCGAAACAGCAAATATTGCAAAAACAGTAAATGCTGCTGCAAAACAAATTGAAGACATTATTTTCATCCGTGATTATGTGGGGTTTTCAAAATTGCCGGATACATTAAGAGAAATGGCTCAGGTAAGATTGGAATATCCGGAGGCTTCCCTAAAAGAGTTGGGACAATATCTTGACCCGCCGGTAGGGAAATCCGGAGTGAACCATAGATTACGTAAATTATGTGAAATTGCGGATTTGAATAGAGGATGAATATAAGAGGAGGAATGATATTATGAGAAAGGAAATGGTTGTACAGATTGCCGGTGGATTAGAGGCAAGACCGATTGCGGTTTTAGTTCAGGTTGCAAGCCAATATGAAAGTGCTATCTATTTGGAAGCTGACGGAAAAAGAGTAAATGCCAAAAGTATCATGGGCATGATGACCATGGCTTTAAAAGCAGGAGAAAAGTTAATAGTAGAAGCAAACGGTGCGGATGAAGCTGCTGCAATTGAAGGTATTGAAAAATATATCAGTGGACAGGAAGCGTAAAAAATCACGTTAGGTGTTTTCTTTTTTTAAGGAATGCGTTATACTACACGTGAATAAATATATTTTATTTATAAATGGAGGAATAAAAAATGTTAGTATCAGCTAAAGAAATGCTCGACAAAGCAAAAGCAGGCCACTATGCAGTAGGTCAGTTCAACATTAACAACCTTGAATGGACAAAAGCAATCCTTTTAACAGCTCAGGAATGCAACTCTCCGGTTATCTTAGGTGTATCCGAAGGTGCTGGTAAATACATGACAGGTTACAAAACTATCGTTGGTATGGTAAACGGTATGATCGAAGAATTAGGAATTACAGTTCCTGTAGCTCTTCACTTAGACCACGGTTCATACGATCACTGCTACAAATGTATCGAAGCAGGATTCTCTTCTGTAATGTTCGACGGTTCTCACTTCTCTATCGAAGAAAACGTTGAAAAAACAAAAGAAATCGTTGCAGCAGCACACGCGAAAGGAGTTTCCGTAGAAGCAGAAGTTGGTTCTATCGGTGGAGAAGAAGACGGTGTTGTAGGTATGGGTGAATGTGCAGATCCTAAGGAATGTAAAGCAGTTGCTGAATTAGGAATTGACTTCTTAGCAGCAGGTATCGGTAACATTCATGGTAAATATCCTGAAAACTGGGCAGGTTTATCTTTCGAAACATTAGATGCTATTCAGCAGTTAACAGGAGATATGCCATTAGTTCTTCACGGTGGTACAGGTATCCCAACAGAAATGAT
>JAFZGJ010000067.1 GCA_017555455.1 Lachnospiraceae bacterium | reverse complement strand
TGTGGAAAAATGATGGGAAGAACAGAGGGAATTCTGGTAGGAATTTCTGCAGGAGCAGCACTTTTTGCAGCCATTGAATTGGCAAAAAAAGAAGAAAATGCCGGGAAAAATATTGTAGTTCTTTTACCGGATACAGGAGACAGATATTTGTCTACGACTATGTTTGAAGATTAAATATGGAAAGGTAACAGTTTGACAGGATGTTGGATTGTTACCTTTTTCGTAAAGGTTGTGGAAAGAAAAAGATACGAAGGAAAAGGATAAGGATATGATTGGTTTAGGAACCATAATCAATACACTGGCAGTAATCGTGGGTGGGTTAATTGGCATGTGTTTCAAAAATGGTTTGAAGAAAAATTTGCAGGATATCCTAATGCAGGCTTGCGGTGTTGCTACTATTTTTATAGGTGCATCAGGAACTCTTGCAAAAATGTTTGTAATAGAAAATGACATAATTTCTACACAGGGAACCATGCTTTTGATATTTTCACTGGTCTTAGGTGGTCTTGTAGGAGAAGCTATTAATATTGAAGAGAAGATGGATTTTCTTGGAGAAAAGATTAAAAAAGCAGTGAAAGCCGAAAAGGATAACCTGTTTGTGGAAGGCTTTGTGAACGTTTCCCTGATTATTTGTGTGGGGGCTATGGCTATTGTAGGTTCTATTCAGGATGGAATCAGTGGAGATTATTCTCTGCTTACCACAAAGGCAGTTTTAGACTTGGTAATTGTAGTGGTGTTTGCGTCCACCTATGGATTGGGAGCTGTATTTTCTGCAGTACCTATTTTTCTATATCAGGGTGGAATTACATTGATAGCAGCAGTTGGTGGTTCTTTTTTGAGCGAGGCAATTATCAGTGATTTGTCTTTTGTTGGAAATGCGTTGATATTTTGTGTGGGAGTGAATATTGCTTTTGGCAAGAAATTCCGGGTAGGGAATATGTTGCCGGCATTAATTGTACCGGTAATATATCATGGCATACAGGGGATTTTTTAAAAGAAAAAAGAATGTGACGATGGGTCAGAATGAATGTTTATTTATAAAAAGCAGTAATGGAATTTTTGAAGGATTCCATTGCTGCTTTTTAGTACGGTGTTTTTGTTTAGAGTATGGTTTCCATTCCCACCTTCTGAGGTTTCAGACCACAGGATTCATAGAATTTCATGGCGGGCTCGTTTAAAGACCATACGTTAAGTGTAATGTTATAAAATCCCTGTTCTTTGGCAAAGTTGTATACATAATCATACATCTGTTTTCCGATATGCTGTCCGCGGCAGCTTTCCAATACACAGATATCATCAATGTATAAGGTTTTTACGTCCGTAAGGACATTATTGTTGATATGCTGCTGGTATATACAAAAAGCGTGGGCCAGAACTTCGCCGGATTCATCCACAGCTACAAAAATAGGTCTGCTATCATCCTTTAAAAGTTCTTTTAATTCTTCTTCGGTATATTTTCTTTTTCCGTATTTAAATAAATCCGGGCGTCCTTTATGATGCACCAGGCAAACCTGCATTAGGAGTTTGTCCAAACCCGGGATGTCGTTTTCAGTTGCACGTCTGATTTCCATAGTAATTCCTTCTTTCAAAGAGAGTTTGTTTCATTAAAATAGAAAATGCTGTTGCAAAACAGATTTCAGATATCTGTTTGCAACAGTCATTTAAAGTGTTTTTATAAAAGATGTACCCCGTGGCTTTCACACATTTCCACTGTGGACTGTGGCCAAAGAGAGGACTGTACTTCACCGATATGGGCTTTTCTTAAAAAGAACATACACAAACGGGACTGACCGATACCGCCACCGATGGTATAAGGAAGTTCTTTGTTTAAAATCGCCTTCTGGAAAGGAAGTTCTGCCCTATCCATGCAATTTGCTTTTTCCAACTGCTCTTTCAAGCTGTTTTCGTCTACACGGATACCCATGGAAGAAAGCTCTAAAGCAATATCTAATACAGGATAGTAAACTAAGATATCTGCATTCATAGACCAATCATCATAGTCGGGAGCACGACCGTCATGAGGTTTCCCGTTAGCCAGTTTGTCGCCAATCTGCATAATACATACCGCACCTTTGGCTTTGGCAATGTAATATTCTCTTTCCTTTGGTGTGTATTCAGGAAACATTTCTTCTAACTCAGAAGTAGTAACAAAGAAAATGTCATGAGGTAGGATTTCTTCAATATAGTCATAGCGGATTGCCATGTATTTTTCTGTTTTACGCATAACCTTATAAACAATACGGACTACTTCCTGAAGTTTTTCCAGAGTACGTTCTTCTTTGGTGATGATTTTTTCCCAGTCCCACTGGTCAACATAAATGGAATGAATATTGTCGGTTTCTTCGTCACGACGGATGGCACTCATATCGGTATAAAGACCTTCCCCATGAGAAAATCCGTATTTTTTTAAAGCATAGCGTTTCCATTTAGCCAAAGAATGTACGATTTCAGCTTCGTAGTCATCCATTTCTTTGACACCAAAACGAACGGGACGTTCTATTCCGTTTAAGTTGTCGTTCAGTCCGGATGCCGGGTCTACGAAAAGGGGAGCAGAAACACGAAGTAAATTTAAGCGTTCTGCCAATAAATTTTGAAAAAAGTCTTTTACGGTTTTGATACCTACCTGTGTGTCATGAAGGCTCAAGGCAGATTCATATCCCTGTGGAATAAAGTTTTCCATAATATCCTCCAATTAATATATCTAAAATGATAAAGTATATTTATGTATTTTTTCTAATTTATAATATAGCAGAAAAAAGAATGCGTCAATAAAATCTTGTAGTCTTATGAGGGAGTATTATGCCGAAGGAAGGGGAAAGAATGTCTTGAAGTTCAATATTGTTTTTTATATAATGAAAAAAATTGTAAGGATTTGGAAAAGTAAAGAAAGTGTAATTAATTTAGAGTAAAAGAAAATGAAAAATACGGACAAAGGAAATTTAAATAAAGAAGTAAATCCGGTATTTGATGTTGCCATGGAAGCAGGGCATATTCTTCTTCAAAACGGTGCAGAGATTTCCAGGGTAGAAGAAACCATGGAAAGAATTTGTAAATATTATGGAGAAGAAGCTAATGATTTTTTTGTGCTCAGTAATGGCATTTTTACCACCGGGGCTTATGGAACGAAAAATGCTTATGCAAGAGTAAGGCATATACCGGTAAAGGGGGCCAGGTTAGACAAAGTAGTAGCAGTTAACCAGCTTTCCAGAGAAATTGAAGAAGGAAAATATCAACAGATAGACTTGGTAAAAGAAAAATTAGAAGAAATTTCCAATATGCCCATTGAAAAGAGCTGGCAAAGAATTCTGGCTTCGGGGATTGGCAGCGGGTTCTTTTGTGTTCTTGCGGGTGGATGCTTTGCTGATTGCATAGCAGCTTTTATTGCCGGGATTGTACTTTATATTTATGTGGTTTTTATTAGTGAACCATATTTAAGTAAAATATTGGGTAATATTTTTGGTGGGGCTTTGATTGTAACCGTATGTGTTTTATGTTTTCAGCTGAAAATAGGGACACATTTGGAAAATATTATCAGTGGAGCTATTATGCCCATGGTTCCGGGGGTAGCTTTTGCCAATGGAATCAGGGATATTGCAGACGGAGATTATATTTCCGGTGCGGTACGTCTTTTGGATGCCATTTTGAGGTTTTTATGTATTGCCATTGGTGTGGGTGTGGCGTTTTCCATTTATCAAAGTATGGTAGGAAGGATTGTGTTATGATTTGGGAATTAATCTCGGCAGCAGTAGGAACCGTGGCGTTTTCTCTTTTGTTTGGTGTACCGAAAAAATATTATGTTCATTGTGGATGCATAGGTGCAGCGGGATGGTTTTTATATAAGGTGATGTTGGTGAATGTGGGATTATCTATTGCCGCTTCCGTATTTTTTGCAACAGTTTTAGTAGTATTATTATCCAGATATGCGGCAGTTTTTGAAAAGTGTCCGGCAACGGTATTTATGATTACAGGAATTTTTCCCTTGGTTCCGGGAGCACAAATATATTGGGCAACTTATTATTTAGTAACGGATAATTTATACAAAGCTTTTGACAGTGGTTTTTTGGCACTGAAAATTATGATAGCCATTGTTTTGGGAATTGTTGTGGTGTTTGAAATACCCTACAAATTTTTTAAAATCAGATAAGAAGATAAACAGCAGGAGTCATATATAGCAGATGGCTCCTGTTTTTTATTTACAAAACCGAACATATGTACTAAAATAAGAAAGAACAAATGTTTGTATAAACGGGCAGGGGTGAGGAGAATGGATAAAAAATTAGTACAGATACAGGAAAAAGAAAGTAATTCTTCTATTATGGATAAGCTGAGAATATTATCAGATGCAGCCAAATATGATGTGGCCTGCACCAGTAGTGGGGTGGACAGACGGGGAAGCAAGAATGGTATGGGTAATTCCATTGCGGCAGGAATTTGTCATAGCTTTTCTGCAGATGGAAGATGCATCAGTTTGTTGAAGATTTTAATGACTAATTATTGTATTTATGACTGTAAATATTGTAAAAACAGAGTCTCCAACGATATTCCCAGAGCTGCCTTTACGCCGGAGGAGATTGCGCGGTTAACGGTAGATTTTTACCGCAGGAATTACATTGAAGGTTTATTTTTAAGCTCCGGTATTATAGAAAATCCGGATACTACCATGGAGTTGTTGTATCAGACTATTTTTTTATTAAGAACGAAGTATCATTTTTACGGATATATTCATGTAAAGGGAATTCCCGGAGCAGATGCGGCATTGATTGAAAAAATCGGTTATCTGGTGGACCGAATGAGTGTGAATTTGGAACTGCCTACGGCAGAAGCTTTAAAGGAACTGGCACCCAATAAACATCGGAAAATAATTTTAAAACCAATGCGTCAGATTCAGAATGGAATTAATATCAATAAAAACGAATTGGTGGTATATAAAAATGCACCAAAGTTTGTAAGCGGAGGACAATCTACTCAAATGATTATCGGAGCCACTCCGGAAAGTGATTATCAAATTGTACAGGTGGCCGAGAGTCTGTATCAGAAGTTTCAGTTAAAAAGAGTCTTTTATTCTGCTTTTGTAAATGTGAATGAAGATAAGTCTTTGCCTGCATTAAGTAGTGGACCACCGTTGCTTCGGGAACACAGATTGTATCAGGCAGATTTTTTGCTACGCTTTTATGGGTTTGAAGCAAAGGAGCTTCTCAGTGAAACCCACCCGAATTTTAATGTGTTTTTAGATCCAAAGGCAGACTGGGCATTACAGCATTTGGAGCTTTTTCCCATGGAGATTAACAGGGCTTCTTATGAAATGCTGCTTCGGGTTCCGGGGATTGGGGTAAAAAGCGCTCAGAGAATTGTAAGAGCCAGAAGAAACGGAAATCTGGAATTTGAACATCTGAAAAAAATAGGCGTGGTTTTGAAGAGGGCATTATATTTTATTACCTGTAACGGAAAGATGATGTATCCAACCAAAATTGAAGAAGATTATATAACCAGAAATCTTTTAAATATAAAAGAAAAGCTGCCTTTTGACGCAGATGGAGTGACTTACAGGCAGATTTCTTTATTTGATGATATCAGATTTCAGGATAAATTGGCGGAGGGAATGACGTATGCAGGATAGGAATATTTTGGTATGTGAGGACTCACCGGAGGGGATTTTTTCTGCAGTGTATTATGCCTATGAGCAAAAAATGAATCCCAATATAACCTTTATACAACTAAATGTTGTTGAAGACTATGAGTTGTTTTCGAAATATTTTTCTGTAGAAACTGATTTTGAAAAAGCAGAAAAGGTAGACAAAACTATAGTAAAGCGTTTTGGAGAAATCAGTTATTCTTATCTATGGTATGCCCTTTACAGTAGAAATGAAGAAAGGGGAAATGCGGTTTATCATACCATAGCAAGAGGTTTGTCAGGAGCTTATAAAGGAGAATTAGTGAATTATTTGCAGGATCCATATGTACTTGCGGTATCTAAGATGCGGCAGAGTGTATGGTGTGAGGCACATCATTATATGGGATTCATTCGGTTTCAGGAATTGAAAAATAAGATACTGTATAGTGAAATAGAGCCTAAAAATCAAGTGCTTCCTATGATAGCAAGACATTTTGCAGATCGTTTCCCGGGAGAAAATTTTATTATAAAAGATAAAGGAAGAAATTTCTATGTGGTGCATGAAGCAGGGAAGGGATATGTCTTCCATCAGCAAGAGGAACAAGGTGTAACCATAACAGATGATATGTATTCCAAAGAAGAAGTAGAAATTCAGCACTTGTTTCAAATTTTTCATAAAACCATTGCTATTGAGGAAAGAACCAATTTGAAACTGCAAAGGCAGTTACTGCCTTTAAGATTCCGGGAAAATATGATAGACTTTTGTTAATAATTTCGAAGAAATTTTAAGACTGTCACGAATTGTTATTTATTAGAAACAGAAAGGAGCATACCCATGGCAGAAAGACAAATAAAGATTTCCGTGCGTAATTTTGTCGAGTTTATGTTGCGAAACGGGGATATTGATAACCGGAAACATGTCAGCAGTGAAAATGCCATGGTAGAAGGTGGGCGAATTCACCGTATGATTCAGCGGCGTATGGGAAGCGAGTATGAGGCTGAAGTTTTTTTGAAATATGAAGAAGAAACTCCTAAGTATAAATTGATTATTGATGGCAGGGCAGACGGAATTATCACCGTACAGAGCCCGCAGCTTACCATAGATACGAATTATGAGGTTCCGGCAGTTATGCAGCCGTTTATAGTACAGGAACAGGTCACCATAGATGAGATTAAAGGAACTTATCGTGAACTGGATAGAATTAAGAAACCGGAGCCTGTACATTTGGCACAGGCGAAAGTATATGCCTATATTTATGGGAAAAAGAAAACTTTGGAAACTATTTGTGTCCGTATGACTTACTGTAATATGGATACCGAGGAGCTAAAGTATTTTATTGAAGAATATACCCTTGCAGAGTTGGAAGAGTGGTTCTTAGAATTGGTAACAGGATATAAGAAATGGGCTGAGTTTCAAATTGATTGGAGAGAAAAACGGCAGGAAAGTATCAAAAAAGTTAGTTTTCCTTATATGTATCGAAAAGGTCAAAAGGAATTAGCGGTGGGTGTATACCGCACCATTTATCATAAAAGAAAATTGTTTTTAGAAGCACCTACGGGAGTGGGGAAGACGCTATCTACAGTATTTCCGGCGGTAAAAGCTTTGGGAGAGGAGCTGGGAGAAAGAATTTTTTATCTGACTGCCAAGACCATTACCAGAACTGCTGCAAGTCAGGGGTTTGAGCTTTTACGTCAAAAGGGATTGGTATTTAAGACTGTAATTTTGACAGCAAAGGAAAAAATATGTTTTGTAGAAGAATGTGAATGTAATCCGGTAGCTTGCCCCTATGCTAAGGGACATTTCGATCGAATTAATGATGCTATTTTTGAAATAATTACCCATGAGGATTGTTTTGACAGGGAAACGGTAGAAAAATATGCCAAAAAACATCAGGTATGTCCTTTTGAACTGGCATTGGATTGCAGTCTGTTTGCAGATGGAATTATAGGAGATTATAATTACCTATTTGATCCTCACGTTTATTTGAAACGCTTTTTTGCGGATGGGAATCAAAGCAAAGGAATTTTTTTAGTAGATGAAGCCCATAATCTGGTAGACCGTGGAAGGGATATGTATAGTGCGGTTCTTGTAAAAGAAGATTTTCTGGAATTAAAAAAGCATATAAAACCATATTCGTCCAAAATGGAAAAGCAGTTAGAAAAGTGTAATCGGGAGTTATTGCTGTTAAAAAGGGAAACGGAAGGGGTAAAACAGTGGGAGTCCATTGAATCTTTTGTTTTGGCATTGAACCGTCTTTCAAGTACCGTGAGTGAGTATTTGGAAAACCATGATGACAGTCCTGTCAGAGATAAGGTTTTGGAGTTTTACTTTGAAATATCACACTTTTTACTGATGTATGATGGCATGAGTGACGATTATGTCATGTATACACAGATGGGAGATGAAGGAAATTTCTTTTTAAAATTATTTTGTGTAAATCCGGCGAAAAAGCTTAGGGCTTGTATGGAAAAGGGAGTCAGCAGTATTTTGTTTTCGGCAACTTTGATTCCGGTACAATATTATAAGAAACTGTTGGGAGGAACCAAAGAGGATTATGAAGTATATGCGGATTCTGCTTTCGACAGTTCTAAAAGAGCTTTGTTGATTGGCAATGATGTAACCAGTAAATATACCCGGAGAAATGAGGATGAGTATCTTAGAATTGCGTCTTATATAGAGAATATTATTAGTGAGCGACATGGGAATTATATGGTATTCTTTCCTTCCTATTCTATGATGGAAAAGATTTATGGGATATACCGGGAAAGGTTTAATTGGAATGATGAAGTAGAATGTATTCTTCAGAAAGATTCCATGTCGGAAGAAGAAAGAGAAGATTTTTTGAAACATTTTATGGAAAGTTCTCATCTAAATATACAGGACAAAATCAAAATACCTATAGAGTCAGAAGAAAAGAGTCTGGTAGGCTTTTGTGTTTTGGGGGGGATTTTTAGTGAAGGGATTGATTTGAAGCAGGACAGTTTAATCGGTGCTATTATTGTAGGAACAGGGTTACCTCTGGTTTGTCCGGAACGGGAAATTTTGAAAAATTATTTTGACAACGAAGAAGGAAACGGATTTGATTATGCCTATCGATATCCGGGAATGAATAAGGTATTGCAGGCAGCAGGACGGGTTATCAGAACCAACGAAGATGTTGGAGTGGTAGCATTGTTGGATGAACGTTTTTTACAAAACAGCTATACCAGATTGTTTCCAAGGGAATGGGTGGAGTATAAAATTGTACAGGAAACTACGGTAGCAAAGCAGGTAGAAAAATTTTGGAATGAATGGTTGTAGTTTGGGTTGTATCTAATCATGATTTGAACTATACTGTATATGATTTGTTGTTGATAATTTATTTGAAACCATTTGGAGATAAAAAATAGGTCGAAAAAGATGAAACGACAGTCATTTTTGTAAAAATGACACATAGTTTATACACTATGAACAGGTGAAAACCTGTGGATAACTATGTGGAAAGTGTGGATTTATCTGCAAAAACAACTTATAATTAGTTATCCACATAAAAAAAGCTGTGGATAACTGTAAAAGACGGAAATGAGTCTAAAAACTCAATCAGTCAATAAGATTATGTAAACTGAAGGAGACGTGCATATGTGGGCATATGAAAGTGTTTTTTATCAAATTTATCCATTAGGCTTCTGTGGAGCGCCATTTGAAAATGATGGAAAGTTGGAACATAGAATATTAAAAGTAGAAGAATGGATTCCCCATATTAAAAAATTGGGATGTAATGCAATTTATTTTTCTCCATTGTTTGAGTCAGATACTCATGGATATAATACCAGAGATTATCAGAAATTGGATTGCAGATTAGGTACCAATGAAGATTTTAAACAAGTAGTGGATCAATTACATAACGAAGGAATCAAAGTGGTGTTGGATGGTGTGTTCAACCATGTGGGCAGAGGTTTCTTTGGATTTACGGATGTGTTAAACAGGAGAGAGGCATCTGAGTATAAAGATTGGTTCCACATTAATTTTGGTGGAAATTCTTGTTACAATGACGGTCTGTATTATGAAGGTTGGGAAGGAAATTATGATTTGGTAAAATTAAACCTTCGTCATGAACCTGTAGTGCAGTATTTATTCGAGAGCATTGATATGTGGATCCGTGAATTTGATATTGATGGTCTCCGGTTGGACGTAGCATATTGTCTTGATCATGATTTTGTAAGAAGGCTTCGTCAGTTTACAGATTCCAAAAAGAAGGATTTCTTTTTGGTGGGAGAAATGCTTCATGGAGATTATAAGGTATTGGTAAATGATGAAATGCTTCATTCGGCTACTAACTATGAATGTTACAAAGGACTTCATTCCAGTTTTAACAGTATGAATATGTTTGAAATAATACATTCTTTAAGCCGTCAGTTTGGACCGGAATATTGGACTTTATATAAAGGAAAACATTTATTGTCCTTTGTAGATAATCATGATGTTTCCAGAATTGCTTCTGTAATTCAAAGATGGGAGCATTTGCCGTTGATATATGCTTTATGCTTTGGTATGCCGGGAATTCCATGTGTATATTATGGCAGTGAATGGGGAGTAACAGGGGATAAACATAATGGAGATCCTTCCTTACGTCTCAGTTATGAAAAAACGGAATGGAATCAGTTAACCGATTTTATTTCCAAATTAAGTGAAGCAAAGAAAAATTCCAAGGCGTTGAATTACGGAGATTTCCGTTCAGTCCTGTTAACCAACAAGCAATGCATTTTTGAAAGAAAGACAGAAGGGGAAAGAGTGTTGGTAGCCATCAATGCAGATGGAGAAGATTATTATGCACATTTTAATGCAGAATGTGGAAAAGCGGTAGATCTGATTACAGGAAACGAGCATGATTTTGGCGGAGGAAGCAAATTACCGCCGTATTCAGCACGTTTTTGGAAATGTGAAAGATAAAGGAGTTTTTTTGATTCGTAACATGAAAAAAATGTAACCAATGGAGAAGGAAAGAAATGTTTGGAAAAGAGAAGCAAAAAAAGAATACGGAGCTGGCAAAGATAAAGAGAAAAAGTGCCTTATTCTTAGTACCAAGTGTGTTTGGTGTTTCTCTTTTCTTTGTACTTCCCTTTTTGGTAGTTATATTTTATTCCGTGGTGAATAATCCCATTCAGCACAAATTTGTTTTTTTAAAGAATTATATTAATGTCTGGAATAATTCTGCCTTTCAGTTGGCAGCCTCCAATACGTTTAAGTTTTCGATGATAGCCGTTCCTTTGGTTGTGATTTTATCTATGGCGCTGGCATTTGCATTGGATGCGGCGATTCCTTTTAAAAGTCAGATCCGTACTCTTTTGCTAAGTCCTATGATGGTACCTATTGCATCGGTAGTTTTAATCTGGCAGGTACTATTTCATTATAATGGGGTAGTAAATGAATTTGTACAGTTTTTCGGCGGAAAGCAAATTGACTGGTTTAAGTCGGAGTATGCCCAAATTGTTTTGGTGGTTCTGTTTTTATGGAAGAATCTGGGATATAACATGATTCTGTTTATGGCAGCCATTAGTAATATTCCAAAGGAAATTGTAGAAGTGGCTGAGTTGGAAAGAGCAAAAAAGTGGCAGATTTTTCTTTATATAAAAACAAGGTATCTGTCTTCTACTATTTTGTTTGTTACCATATTATCTTTGATTAATTCTTTTAAGGTATTCCGTGAGGTGTATCTGTTAACCGGAGATTATCCTTATGACAGTTTGTATTTATTACAGCATTTTATGAATAATACCTTCAATTCACTGGATTATCAAAAATTGTCAGCGGCAGCTATTATGATGTCTTTGGTTATGATTGTTCTGATTGGCTTATTATTTCTGGTGGAAAATTATTATGGAAAAGATTTGGAAGAGTAAGATAATTATAAGTGTCAGTTTTGAGATAAATAAAATATCTGGGGATGGAGTATGAAAAAGAAAAAAAGAAAAATGGGAATCATACTGCTAACCGCGGTTTTGATTTTTTTTACGGCTTTATTTGTGATTCCCATTGTATTTACCATGTGTAATTCTTTTATGGGAAGTACCGAAATTACAGCCAACTATGGAATGATATTTGACACCACGGACAGCGGTGCTAAAAAATTTGTATCAGATACGGTGAATTTAAAGTTTATTCCGGACAGAGTTTCCTTTAGTCAGTACATAACGGTGTTATTGAAGAGTCCGGATTACTTGTTGAAATTCTGGAATTCCGTAATTTTAGTTGTTCCTATTGTAATATTTCAGTTGGTGGTTGCATGTTTTGCGGCTTATGGATTTACAAGATATCGGGGAAAATTGCGGGAAATTATTTTTTTCGCTTATATTATTTTGATGCTTATGCCTTATCAGGTGACTTTAGTACCTAATTTTTTGGTCAGTAAATGGCTGCATTTGTTAGATACTAATTGGGCAATTTGGCTGCCGGGGATTTTTTCGCCTTATGCGGTATTTTTGATTACGAAATATATGAGAAGAATTCCCACTTCTATTTTAGAAGCGGCCAAAATAGATGGTGCCGGGGAACGGCAGATTTTTATGCATGTTTGCATGCCATTGTGTAAGGGTGCATTGTGTAGTGTGGCAATTTTAATTTTTATTGATTTTTGGAATATGGTCGAGCAACCGTTGATTATGCTGACAGATGAGCAGATGCATCCTTTGTCTGTATTTTTGTCTAAGATTAATTCCGGAGAAATCGGGCTGGCATTTGCAGTAGCCACTATTTATATGGTACCTACCTTATTAGTGTTTTTGTATGGTGAGGAGTATTTGGTAGAAGGAATCACCTATCAGGGTGGTTTGAAAGGATAAAAGTGATGAAAGAAGAAAGAACGAACAATCGAAAAGAGTGGGTAAAAAATGTGGCAATTGTTTTCTTATCTGTCATGTTGGTACTTACCTTTTTTTCCAATACAATTATGAATTATTCTCTGCCGGAGGTGGCAACTGCCATGATAGAGCCGGGAAGTATTACTGCAAAAATCCGAGGTACTGGAAATCTGACCTCAGATGACCCTTATATTATTGCCATTGGGGAAAGTCGTAAGATTGCCAGTGTGGCGGTAAAACAGGGAGATGTGGTGGAAAAAGACCAGATACTTTTCTATTTGGAGGATGTGCAAAGTGCAGAATTAGAAGAAGCCCAAAAGGCTTTGGATGATATGCTTCTGAATTATAGCAGCAGTATTTTACAAGGAAATATGTCACAGGAATCCTATGAAAAGATTCAAAACGGGCAAGTTTCCAGCAATGCGGAATATCAGAGCCGGATCAATTTGGCAAAGTCAAAGGTGGAAAATGCCAATAAAGTGGTAGAGGATTTAAATGAACAGGTGAAACGGATCGAGCTTACGGATACCACAATCATTGATAAAAATGCAGAAAAAAAACTTGCTGAAGAAAAACTTACCAAGTTAGGAGAAGTAAGAGAAGTAGCAAGAAGTGCATGGCAGGCGAAAAAATCGGAGCTTGACGGTTATACTTCTTCCGGCAGCAGTACAGATGTTTTGAATAGTAAGTTAAGTACGGCAGTGTTGGAGGAAGGCATTAAGAAAACTGCCTATGAGGAGGCAAGGTGGAAGTTTTATGATGTAATTTCCGGTCATGGCTACGAGGAAGAGGATTTTGAAACCAATGCAACTAATGCTTCTTATATGAAACAGTTGGCAGATAAGGCAAGAGAAGTGGATAACGGCGGAACAACAGCAAGCGATGCATTAAAAGCATTACAAACAGCTTACAATGCTTACATAGTTGCCAAAACCGACAGAAAAGCTATAGAAGGTAATATTTCACAAGTAAAATCTGAAGCAGGCAATAAACAGCAGCTACAAAATGAAGTGGCAAAATTGGAACAGGAACTTGCAAATGCAGAGGCAAATTACAGTTCCCAAGAGCAGTATGTGAAGCGCCTTAACACGGAGATTAGCAATGCAGACATCAATAAAGAAAAGCTTTTGGCCAATACTCAGGCAGAGTTGTTGACTGCAGAAAAAATCAAGGAACAGGCGCAGAAAGAATTAGAACAGCTTCTAAAAGATATTGACAGTGAATTAAAGCTTGGAAGTCAGAGCGATGCC
>JAFZGJ010000066.1 GCA_017555455.1 Lachnospiraceae bacterium | reverse complement strand
CTTCTTTTAATCCTAAACCTGTAGCTTCACGTACAACTTTGATAACTTTAACTTTGTTTGGACCTACTTCTGTTAATTCAACGTCGAATTCTGTTTTTTCTTCAGCTGCTTCTGCAGGACCTGCTGCTGCTACAACAACACCTGCTGCTGCAGATACACCAAATTCTTCTTCACAAGCTTTTACTAAATCGTTTAATTCTAATACTGTTAATTCTTTAATTGCATCAATTAATTCCTGAGCTGTTAATTTTGCCATTTTAATTTACCTCCATTTTGGTTTGTTTTAAAAATAATCTTAATTTCGTTTGTAAACCGAAGCATTCTATGCTCCGTTAATCAGGAAATACTATTCCTTATTCAGCTGCTGCTTCTGTAGCAACTTCTTCTGCTGGTGCTGCTTCAGCTACAGGTGCTTCACATGCAGATGCGCCACCTTTTTCTGCTAACTGATTCATGACACGAGCAAAGTTAGTGATAGGAGACTGTAAGCTTCCAAGTAATTTGGAAATAAGTTCGTCTCTGGAAGGAATTGCAGCGATTGCCTGCATACCTGTTGCATCATATACTGTTCCTTCTACTACACCGGCTTTGATTTCTAATGCTTTTGCATCTTTTGCGAATTTAGCTAAGATTCTTGCAGGTGCTGTTGCATCTGTTGTAGAAATAGCTACTGCACTTGGTCCTTCTAAGTATGGAGCAAGCTGTTCGAAATCTGTTCCTTTGAACGCGAAGTTCATCATTGTGTTCTTGTAAACCTTGTAAGTAACACCTGCTTCACGAAGCTGTTTACGAAGATTTGTATCCTGTTCTACTGTAAGTCCACGATAGTCAACTAATACAACAGACTGCGCATCTTTGATTGCTTCGGAAATTTCTGCTACGATAGGCTGTTTCAATTCCACTTTTGCCATTGTTTCATTACCTCCTTATAGTATTTATTGCCGATAGGAGTTATATTGAAAATATAAAAGCCTCCCTGAAGACAGGAAGGCATAAAGTCAATACTTGATTCTATCCCTCGGTAGGCGTTTCAACTTACACATCCAAGATGTACCTACTGTCTTCGGCATGGTCTTAATGACCTTAGTTACATTAACACAGGACCCGCATGAGTGTCAAGAGTTATTTTTTAACTTTTTGTTATTATCCACTTTTCTTACAAGATATCATATTTTTTACATCTCTTCCACAAAAATATGTTAAGATATACAATATAGATTCTAAGAAAGGAATTTCCAAAATTAATGAATAAACTTACTACTTATATAAAAGAAAATCTTTTTTCCATAATCATGCTTGTTGGTGGGCTGACATTTTATCTGTTCTTTGCCCTCTTCGATGGTGCTGCAATTTACGCAGACTCCGCTTCTTATATCGAAATGAGTTTCGCCAGAGAACCATTTTATCCTCTCTTTCTGGCTTTTTTCCGTTTTTTTCATCCGGAAAACTACCTATTACATGCAGTCATCTTTCAAAGTCTGCTTATGGCCTTTTGCGGTTGGATTTTAGCTGATTTCTTGAGAAAAAAATTGCACATCCACAAAGTGTATAGTATTATATTATACCTTTTACCAATTGCGACCTCTCTTTTATGCCGTTTTGCAGCTAAAAGAGCGTCTATGTATACCAACAGCATATTAACAGAAGGGATTTGTACTTCTTTATATTTGCTCTTTATCTATTGCATCCTGAAATACTTATGGGATTGTTCCAAAACTCACATTGTACTTAGCTGGCTTATCGCTTTTATTCTGATATCCAGCCGAAAACAAATGCTTATGGTCCTGCCCATTTTATTCCTTGCAATTGTGTACACTAATTATAACAACAAAAAATTATGGAAAGGCATTATCATCGCTGCTATTAGCTGCTTTATGATTTTCCCAGCCTTTAAACTTTTTGACTGTTCTTACAATTATTTCATGAGAGGAACCTTTCAAGGACACAGTAGCAGCAACCGCTTTGTTACTACCATGGTATTTTATAATGCAAAACGTTCTGATGCTGACTATATAAAAGAAGATGATGTAAAACAACTGTTTCTTAATATTTATGACGTATGTGATGAAAAAGGATATCTGGGAAGTCACGCAGAGGAAGGATGGTTTCATGAGGTAAACCATTTTAGCGATCATTATGACCACATTCAAATCAACACCATGTGGCCTATGATTCAACAATATTCTATGGAAACAATTAATTCCCAAAAACCACATACCAATATGTCACCGGAAGAGCTTAAAACTTTATACGATATAGAAACCGACCGTTTAAACACTATAATGATTAGTTCTGTTTTACCACACCAGTTACCGGAGCTTTGCAAATCTCTAATCAGCAACTTCCTTTCCGGTTTGGTAATTACTGTAGCTCAGTTCAGACAGATTTTAGTGCCATATACCGTTATTATGTTCTTATTGTATTTTGTTTTAACAGGCAGACTCGCTTTATATTGGTATCGTAACCGGAATATTAGCTCTAACAAAGTGGATTTAGCATTAAAAAATGCAATTTTTGCGCTCATTACACTTTTGGGAATCTTCTTCAATGTGCTTCTTGTATCCGCAGTTATTTTCTGCCAAACAAGATACACCATTTACAATATGCCATTGTTCTATATGGCAGGCGCTGTGTTATTATATCAAAACATTGTTCTTACCTTTAATAAACAATCGTAGCGGTCAATATCTGTCCCTGCGAATATCCGCAAACAGGCTGCCAGGAAGTGGTGGTAACCATATGGTTACCACCAATCTGACCAGTTATACGTCCACAACTGTTACCTCCACCTCCACAGAGAGTACCGGTAACAATACCACATCCACTACACACATATTCTTTCTCGTAAAAACTGGCACACCACTTACTGCAAGTACCTCCCCGATAATACTCTCTACTAAAAACAATCGTGCCGCACTCTGTTTGATTTTCTACTTGTGCATAACATCCACCCCCATTTTCAGAATCGCCTTCATGATAATGATAGGTATAAGTTACATTTAGATTTTCCATAGCATTTGTCTGCCCATCCACAAATCCCTGAGCATACTTAGAAGCATTATCTCCTCCATTTCCCATAATCAGCCTGCCATTTACCCAGGCCGCCGTTCCTGCTGTTAAATTTTCCGCTGTAACCGGCTGATAATAAATTGGAAAACCGGTATTTTCAGTAGTTGCTTTCAACAAATTACTTTCATCTGCCGCCTCCTGATTCACATAAAACAGGGCATTCCCATTCTTGTCTATTGCTTGAGTCCGTGAAAGAGAATTTAGTGATTGAGACTTTAATATTCCTTCTTTTATACTTCCAAAAGACAACTTCACCTTTTCCTCTTTTGAATCTACTTCATTACTTCCTTCATCGTTTGTCAAAGATCCATCTTTATGAAAATAAGTTCCAATTCCATTTAAAGCATCTACAACAGTAACCTTATAAATACTCTCCACCTCATCCACCTGGTCTGCAAGATATAACAAATCTGCAGAATCCGCCACTACAGAACCATTCTCAAAATCCAGTTTTCCTTTCGATTTAATATAATTTCTCCTGACATTGCCATCCGCCATTACCACCAATGGTGTGCAGACGCCCAATATACATATAACCCCTAAAATTACATTTCTTAAATTTCTTTTCATCTTACTAATTCATCTCCCTTCCACATTCTGACATAAGATTATTAATTTCATTCTTTAAATATAAAGTATCTTCAGAAAAGATTTGGATAAAACCTCCCACATTTCCCTTTCCTACAATTTTTTGTTCTGCTGCGCCCACACTTATGCCCGCAATAAAACAAAGCGCAACAATTGCACCTACTACAAGCTTTAATTTCAATTTGTTTTCCTCCTTTGCTTTAATTTTATTTAGCTTTGAAATTTAATGTTGAAATTTGATTTTTGTTTTTTGAATTCAAAAATGATAAAGATAATAATTAAGATTTTTTATAAAAAATGATTCCAGAAATGAATTTAAATTCATTATTACTTTTTACGCATTTATGATAACACAGTTTTTCTAAAAATACCAGTTCTTTGTTTCCTTTCTTAAAATATTTTAATTAAGAAACATTAGAGAGAAGCAACATTCATACGAATCATACCTCTCCCATATTATGATTGTCTATTTCCGACTTCTTCTTATTTGTGATTTAGGCCTTTGGAAACTGCCAATACAATCTTCAATTGTTCATCATTTAAAGTTTTCAACTCATTTAAAATTTCATCTATTATTAATGGATTAAGAATATCCGAATCAAAAAATTCTTTTGGAGATATCTCTAAATATTCACATATATAAAAAAATACACACATAGAAGGAAATGTCTGTTTGTTTTCTATTCGATTAATATAACTGCTATTTTGCCCAAGTGACAGACTCATTTCTCTAGCTGAAACATTTCTTTTACCACGCAAAGCAGCAATTCTATCTGCAAAAAAATCTTCATACATAATAATTCACCACCTATAAGTTATTATAGGGCACAAAATAAAATATATAGGATTGCATATATCGCAAAAACATTGACATGCGATATCCATTATCTTAAAATGTTGAAAACAGGATATTAAGAAATATAAACCATAGAATAAAAGCAGTAAGGAGTACAAGAATTTGCGAAAAGAATTACAAATAAACAAAATTGTTTTTATAGGAATTGTAAGTATTAGCTTTATTATCTTTTATATTTATAATATATTAACCCCATTAATGTCAGATGACCTTTTGTTTGATAAATCTTTATATCACTCTATAGCAGATATATTTAGGCAAGAGTACCTACAGTATATGACTTGGAACGGACGTTCTGTACTCCAAGTGATTTTGAAAATATTTAGTATATTACCTAAAAGTGTTTTTAACGTCTTCAATAGCATATGTTATGTGTTGACAATGTTGTTAATTTATTGGAATATCAGAGGCCGAAAGGTATATGACAGCTTTTTATATATCTTAATCAATGTCTTGGTATGGTTTTTTGCAGTGGATTTTGCCCAGACGATGTTATGGTTGGGAGGAGCCTGCAATTATCTTTGGGGAATAATGATTATTTTTATTTTTGTTACTGCTTATAGAAACTTGATGAAAAAATCAGAGGTAAAAAATCAGATTTTCATTTCTGTTGTGATGTTTTTTCTAGGCATTCTTGCCGGATGGGGTAATGAAAATACTTCCGGTGGAGCAATTTTGATTGTGTTATTATTCACAGCTTTCTATTATTATGACAAACGAAAAATTGAAAAATGGATGTTTTCAGGGATTAGCGGAATGTTCATAGGTTTTTTGTTTCTGCTTCTTGCACCGGGAAATAAGGTGCGTGGTGATATCATGAAAGCCCAAGAAACTTATAGCGGAATTTCAGCATTGATTAGTCGAGGCTTGAAGGTACTTAAAGCAATTGATAAGTATTTGTTGGTGTATATTGCAATCATTATTCTTTTAGGCACATATTTCTATTATAAAAAATATAAATTAGAAGAATTCAAAGAAGTGGCAATTTTTGCATTTGCATCTCTTGCCACAGCAGGAGTATTGATTTTTACACCGGAACCAATGCCTCGTGCTTACTTCGGAGCTAATATTTACATGATGATTGCTATGATACAGATGGTGCAGTTGATACGAGAAGATGATACCATATTGATATCCTTGAAAACAGGTGGAATTATTGTGGCCACGGTTGCTTTAATGTTTACTTATGTAGAAGAAGGAGCTAATCTTGCCAGAATTTTACGAGAAGTGAATGAACGTGAAGAATATATTACAGAACAGGTCAATCAGGGTAATTTTGATTTGACATTGCCAATGCTTCGCCCACAATTTGAATCAAAGTATAGTTTTATGTACGAAAGTGATATTTCTGACGAAGATGACAATTGGTTGAATGAGGTGTATTGTATCCATTACGGATTGAATAGTGTGAATGTGATTCCAAGAGAAGATTTTAGTGAATATTAATCTTACAGGCTGCCACAATCGGCAGCCTGTATTTTTTGGTAATCCTGCTATTTATGGGAATACCATCACTTCACTAATATAAATATCAAACCACTTAAATTTGTCTACTTTCACATATTGGCTTGCAATTTCTGCCGGCATACACTGATACAAATCTGTACCTTCAATAGCCGCTAATACATGCTTTCCGCCATAATAGCTACCATATGCAGAATCATAATAACTACATATCGGCATATACAAAGTCTGCGTTTCCGGCATAAAACAACCATATTTATGAGTATTATCAATCCCTCTACACATTGCCTGGGAATCTCCGTCTCCTAAAAAAATTACAGATTCCACATCCAAAGTCTCCACATATTCTGTGAATTCTACTGCATAAGTAGAACGATCCCATTTATCTAATACATTTTGATGATTTCCGCCAACTACAACAAAGCAAGCCACCAATAACACTATGTATGCCACCTTCTTTTGAAAGTCATTAAACAACTTACTTAAACTATTCAACTGAATTCCAAACAACATAATCAATGGAATCATTCCAACTAGCAAATATCGATATTCTGTGTGCGGATTCCCCGGAAATCTCATATCAGCAATAAATATAACCATAAAAATCCATACAAACAAAAATGCAAGATAATTTTTCAAATACAAACCCGTATTTTTTGTTTTTTTGTCACCTTTATCAAATTTTATATAGTTAAAAAACAAAGCAACCAAAAACGCCGCAACCAGTATCATCTTTACACATAAGATAATCCCTCGAACCGACATCACCGGAACGTCTTGTATCACAATAGCACCCATCAATTCAAAAATCCCTCGGACACAAGCTTTAAAATTATCTGCAAAATCTCCCATATTCGTAAGATTCATATTGGTTCTAGAGGTAGCTGTATATACCTTATTATGAAGTAAATATCCTGCCACAAAAGTCATTCCAGTTGCAATCCACACGCCCCATACTCTTTTCTTTAGCACAAATTCCGGAGACCCATGAAAAAACATTTCTAAGATCATCCAAATAAAAATTGGCATAATTCCACATAACACCACAAAAAATACCTGTTGAAAAAGTAGTTGTAAACAGCAGATATAAATATACACCACCAAAAGCAATCAACTCTATTCTTCCCACTTTACTTTTATACGTTTCTTTTGTTAACAAACTTAACACCAGTAACATTAAAATCGGTACAATAGTCTTTATGGCATAGCATGCTCCCCCATAAAACATCATATTAAAATAATCCAACATACCGTATTCATAAGGTGTCAAAACTAAAATCAATGTAACGTAAATAAATAATTTATCTACTTTGTACAATTTCAATAAACGTGTGATTACCACCACATATAATAACATAATAAGAATATTAGATATCCCAATTGCTTTAAACATATTCCCCGTCACATAATATAATGGCAAGGCAAATAACATGGTGCCATCCAATTCCAAAGAGGTGGTATGATACCAGTTCGGAAGCATCATAGTCCCCTTTTTTATTACTTCCATATAATGATAAATTGTATGAGCAAAATCCGGATCCAGAGAGCATCTAATATCTGACAAATTAAAATAAACAATACTTCCACCAATAAGCAAAAGTAATGCCAAGAAAAAATACTCTATTATTCTTTCAACGAGATTTCCATTTTGTATATGTTTTTTCATATTTATCTACTTTATTCCTCCACCTTCCAACGTTTATTTACAAGCCTGCTACTCCAATAGTAACACTATTGTCAATACCATCCTTTTCCACCATTGTATCCACCACTTCTCTAAGACCAAGTCACCCAAGACATTTTACTCTTTTTTCATATCATTCCAAACAGGATCATAGTATAGCTTCGACATCACTTCTCCATCCTGTCCTAAAATAACAACCTGCACCTGTGTTTCATAATACTCTTCCATATTCAAATAATTATCTTCAAAATTGCCATCCACATAAACAGCACCAAAATTTTTCAAACCAATATAACATGTATCTCCCAAAATACTCTCAAAAGAATCTATTTGTTGTTCCCCTACAAATTCCTGTATTTGCATCACACCACTTGAGCCATCACGAATCATCAAATAAGGTCCGTCCTGCTCTGCTGCTCTCAACACTGCATCACTCCCCGCTAATCGCATAATCAATTTCTGAATAATATTATCCTGAAGAGAAGACGAATTTCCCGGCATAAAAATGATACCACTGGCATTGAGATCATAAATCATATTTAACTCTAAATAGAGATCCGGCTCTCCAAGCAATCTTTGTATCTCTTCTCCCTGCCACTGACTCACCAAATTCTCCCATGTTTGATACTCCTTATCTCCTCTGTGATCCACAATACCATCCACCTTTCGCAGATACTGTCCTACATAAGAAGTTAACTTTCTCATACCACTGGTATTAGCATGCCCTTCGTCAAACATATCCAGTTCATAATCAATTATATTTTGACTGTTATGATCCAGCAGATTCAGAAACAAAATATCATGCTCGCCTGCAATCCGTTCCCCTGTGTTCACTGCCAACCAATCCTGCGCATAACTTTCCGCCATAGGCATAAATGTAAAAATAATTTCAATACCTCGCTTTTCACATTCTTCCATTATCTTATACAAATATTTCACACAGACAGTATCATATGCCAAGGGCTCATCTATTTTCTGTGTCTGAGATATCGGAAATCCCGATTCGAAAATATACATCGGTGTAGCTCCAAGATAACTCCGCTCGCTCTTTTCTCCCACAGCCATTTTAAAATCTCTGGCATTAACCGAAGACCATCTGTCATGATAAATAGAAAAATCCCACACAAATTCCTTCTTTATTTCATAATCACTTATCAAATCATTGATGGCCTCTATTTTTGTCTTAGTTAACGGCCAGCTGTCTATATTGTCATGAAATAAAGAAATCGAATTATCAAGTTCTTCTTGAGTTCTATTCCCATCCATCAAATCTATGTACTGATAATCTCTATCCAAAGCCCACAAATCCACAACTACACACTTAGGCTGACAATAATCCAATGCATTCATCAACATCCAATAGGATTCTGTTATCATTCCACCATGTTTTGCCATATTATAAGATGTAATCCCATATTCCGCATATAACTCCAAAGGATTGATTCCATTAAGCATATGGGAAGATCCAAAAAACAATACATCTATCTGTTCAGATAACTCCCAAAAATCAGAGTATTTCTTTACACTTTCCTTCCTTTGAACCACTTTTGTAGCTATTTCAACCATCAAAAACAAGATACAAAAAAATATTACTATCTTTATTCCACTATATAGTTTTCTGACTATTTTATTTTTCGTATTTTTCTTCATTTTATCTTTCATTTACTTATCCAATCTTTCCATAATGTTCCCTTTAAAACTGATAATAGATAAAATTATTGGCATTAAACCCTGAGCCCCACATTCCACACACAAGAACGATCATAATTGCCGCCAAATAAAGCGGCCAACGAACCCACAATCTTTCTTTTGCAATACACTTCGATACCGATATTCCTTTTTCGTTTAGGAAATCTACCACTACAACAATTCCTAATCCAATCAGTATTAAATGAACATTGGCCCGGTCTAAACCAAGATTGTAAATTGTTCCGTCGAATAACTGCCAAATCTGAATATCTTTAAAACGCTTTATAACTCTAAGAAAAAGTTCCATATCCGTGATTCTAAATAACATCCAGGCAAAATTTACGCACAAAAACGTAATTGATACTTTTACACCTTTTAGACTAAACGCATCCTCTCTCACATTTAGCAGTCTATAAACTTTCCTACGAATCTTCTCTACCAACACTCCTATCACCTGATACAAACCATGGAGTCCGCCCCAGAGAATAAAATTCCAGCCTGCTCCATGCCAAAGACCACTGAGTAAAAAGACAATCATAACATTCACATATTTCTTGATAGTCCCTTTCCTATTTCCGCCTAAAGGAATATATAAATAATCACGGAACCAGGATGACAATGAAATATGCCATCTTCTCCAAAAATCCGCAATACTTGTTGCTAAATAAGGCGCTCTAAAGTTTTCTATAATTTTAATTCCGAAAATCTCACCAATACCGATAGCAACATTAGAATACCCTGCAAAATCACAATAAATCTGGAAGGTATAAAGCAGGGATGCTACGAATACCATAGCTCCACCATAGCTTTCCGGAGAACCATATACTGTATTTACAGCTACTGCAATCCTGTCTGCCAAAACCAGCTTTTGGAAATATCCCCAAAGCATTCTGACAAACCCATCACGGATTCTTTCCGTATTGAATTTAATCTTTGCCAAATATTCTTTTTTAAACTGGGGCAATAAATTCCCGGCTCTTTCAATAGGACCAGACATAATAATGGGAAAGAAAGAAACGAATAATGCATAAGAAATAATATTTTTCTCAGCCTTAATTTTTCCCCGATAAACATCCACTATATATCCAATAGACATAAACAAATAAAAAGAAATTCCTACCGGCAAAAACAAACTTTCTATTTTCCCTCCGGTAAAGAAATTAATATATTTGAACCATCCAAGCACAAACAAATTAGCAAATATGGTAATCCCCATAATTACTTTAGCTCTACTCCGATATTCAATATTCTTCTCCAATAATAAACCGCTTCCATAAGTAAATAACGTAGCTACAGCTAAAAATATAAGATAGGTACTATTCTGGCTGCCATAAAAGAGATAACTGGCCCCCAAAAGCACTATCCCTTTAATTCCTGTCGGCACCACATGATAAACTCCAAGTAATATTGCTAAAAATAATATAAATTCTATAGACGCTGTTCCCATCCCATTTATCCCTTCCGTATTTTGTTCATCTTTGTAACAAGAAAGCTCACTATAAATATAGCAAAAAGATAGTAAGCTAAATAATCTAATTTATGTAAAGGCTTCATATACTCAAAAGACACTTTAAGATTCCCATTTTCTACCTTAAATCCTGCATAAGATAATTCCTGTCCTTCTTCTTCCTTAGCCGCTGTATTAACATTTGTAAAAAATGCCAATCTCGGTCCCTCATCAAGAACCTCTACTGCATCAATAGTTAAATAATAGGTTTCTCCTGCAATTATTTCAATATCAGAAAATATCGTATACCATCCTGGAGAAGGCATTTCCGTTAAAGGAACTTTTATTTCATAAACATCTTCTTTTTCTGCATCTAAAATACAAAATTTTAAATATCCCTGACTAACATCACAATTAACTTCACGCACATATATTTCTAATCTCTTAATATAATTATATTGTGGAACAAATTGCTGGGAAACCGTATTCCCATGGGCAATACTGGGAAAAGTTTCATCATACGCAACTTTATTTATAGACATTTCGTGGGTATTAAAATTGATTAAATCCACTGGAATTATTAGAAAAAAAATCACAATTCCTATTAACATTTTTTTCATAAAGTAACTTTCTCTTTCTGTAACACTATTTATAGATGCGATACAACCGAAATTCATTATGTTCTATACTAAATGTATTAACATACTCTTTTGTAAGACCATATTGGGTTAGTGTTGCATCCGGAAGCCAAGGCGTACAACAACTATCTATAAACCAAACGTTTTCATATTCCGTACCAAAATCAAAATCTTCAAGAAAAACCAGATGCTCAGCATCAAAATAGCACTCATATATGAAATCAAACATTTCATAATTATAAATAATAATATCATCGTCATCCATTTGCTCGTCCATATATTCTAAAAACCCAGCAACATTTGTACTCAAATATTCTTCTTTATAGTTTTCATAATAAGAGTTTCCAATCATACAGACTAAAAACAAACACAAAAATATATATGTATATTTTTTTTCATTCCCAAATGCAAGCGCAAATCCAAGTGCCATAAGGCCCATGCAAGGCAACAGATATCTGGCAATAAAAAATGGTGTAATTAAAATGGATACTGTTACACCTAAAAATGCTGTAAATATAGGCACCAAAAAGAGCATAATCCCAAACAATCCATTACTTTTATCATAGCACATACGGATAATTAAAAGCACAAAACTTAGGAACAATAGCACAACAAACATTATCGTACTGTATGGAATTCTAGAATCAAAAATATCCGCGAAATACCCAATTACAGTTTCTTTATCTATATTTGAAATCCAGTAATTTCCAACTCTATTATTAGTTTGATTATACAATACCAATAACCATGGGATATAAAAAACACTAACAACACTTCCTGACAATAACCATTTAAAAGGAATTTTACGCTCTCGTAATATTAAAAAAACACCTAAAAAAATATAAATAAAAACAGCACTAATCATGGCAAAATTATGTGTATAACAGGCACACAGCGCTGCCAAGGTCAAAAATAGTAAATACTTTTTACTTTTAAAACGACAATATCCATATGCAGAAAGTGCAGCAAGGCTTATAAAATAGATGCACCAGCTGTACATACGCATCTGAACACCATATTCCATAACACAAGGCATGGCATTCAAAAATAAAATAAATAAAATAGCTGTTTTTTCCCCAAACCATGGTTTTATATAAACTATTGCCAAAAGCATTGTTAAAATCATCGGTACAATAGAAACAATTTTGTATACCTGAAACGATGTCCCAAATATAGCAACAAAAATATATGCAATCAAATAATACAAAGGAGGATGGACATCTACAGCCGTCTCTTTAATAATTCCTATAATTGAATTTGAATTAACTAAATCCATAGTAAATGCTTCATCTGTCCATATATTCCGGTTAAATATAAGTGACACATATAAGATTGTCATAACCGTAATAAGTACTACTATAAAAAAATCAGCTGATATAAAATCCTTTTTCTTCATTTGTCAATCAATCATCCTCATAATCAGAAATAAAATAGATAATTAAATATATCATATTTTTTAATAAAAAGCAAAAAGCAAGCATTGCCCGAAAGCAATGCTTGCCATTTATTACTTCTAATTAAAGCTTAACTGTAGAAACTTTTACACCAGGTCCCATTGTGGAAGCTAATGTAACGCTTCTTAAATACTGTCCTTTTAATGCACTTGGTTTTGCTTTTAAGATAGCATCCATTAATGCACGGAAGTTTTCTTCTAATTTTTCTTCAGAGAAAGAAGCTTTTCCGATTGGACAGTGGATAATATTGTTTTTATCCAATCTGTATTCAATCTTACCAGCTTTGATATCGTTGATAGCTTTTGTAACGTCCATAGTTACTGTACCAGCTTTTGGGTTTGGCATTAAGCCT